>CAJVXH010000059.1 GCA_913009835.1 uncultured bacterium | reverse complement strand
GATCTACCCTATTCCCCTACACGACCCTCTTCCGATCTAACAAAGTCGAGAGTCAACAGGCATTCATCGCGAATGTCTCCCGACAGCTGAAAGGACTGGCCAAGGAGTTGGACGTACCGGTGATTGCACTCTCACAGCTCTCTCGTGCGGTGGAGACAAGAGGGGGGAGCAAGAAACCAATCCTATCCGATCTGCGTGACTCAGGTGCGATTGAACAGGATGCGGACGTCGTCATGTTTGTCTACCGGCAAGCATATTATGATCGGCTGGAGAACAAGCCTGAAGAGGAGTTGGACAACACCTCCCAAATTATTATCGGTAAGCAGCGTAACGGGCCAACAGGTGTAGCGGAGCTCACCTTCCTTCCCGACTATGCTACCTTTACCGAGAAGGAAGACATCTTCAGCGATGCAGATGTTCCAGTAGAAACTGGCGATCAGGAGACCCCTTTCTAAGATGGCGCAAGACGTGGAACATATAGCGATTAAAAGCCAGAAGGGCGCTATTCGGACAATTGAAGACGCTCGCGAACGCTTCTATCAGGTGCTGGAGAAACGTCCTGATCTGGCGTTGTCTTCGCCCATTCGGGAGAAGATTGAGCTGGCCTTCGAGTATGCCGCAAAAGCGCATGCCAACCAGACCCGAGTATCTGGCGAGCCGTACATCACTCACCCGCTGGAAGTGATGAGTGTGCTGGCAGAACTAAACATGGATGCCACTACATTAGTCGCCGCCCTGCTCCATGATGCTGTAGAAGACACTGAAGTCACCGTGGAGGAAGTCGCAAAACAATTCGGGCCGGTAGTCGGGATCCTCGTTGAGGGGATGACCAAACTCGCCACACTTCAATATGCCAATCAGAGCAACGAAGAACGTCAGGCCGAGTATTTCCGCAAGATGCTTCTCTCGATGGCTCAGGATCTTCGGGTCATATTGATCAAACTGGCCGACCGACTTCACAATATGCGAACAATCGAATTCCTCCCGCCTAAAACAAGACAGCGTATCGCCCGTGAAACCCTCGAAATCTATGCCCCACTCGCCCATCGTTTCGGTGTTGGGATGATCAGGTGGGAGCTGGAAGATCTGTCCCTGAAAGTGCTCGATCCCGTCTCATATCGTCGAATTGCGGAGCGGGTTTCGTTGAAGCTCGAAGATAGGGAAGAACAGATTGAGAGCTTTATCGGCCCGCTGAGAGAGCGTTTGAAGGAAGAAGGTGTTAAGTCAAAGATTGTAGGACGAGCCAAACATTTCTACAGCATTTACAATAAGATCCAGCGTCGAGGGAAATCATTTGAGGAGATCCTCGATCTGCTGGCGGTGCGTATCGTGGTTGATGATGTCCCCAGCTGCTACCGTACCCTCGGCGTGGTACACGGAATGTACACCCCGATCCTCGAACGCTTTGGTGATTATATAGCCACGCCCAAGGCGAACATGTACCAGTCATTGCACACCAAAGTGCTAGACAAGGCAGGACATGTTGTAGAGGTACAGATTCGTTCCAAGGAAATGGATCTGGTCGCAGAAGCGGGCATCGCCGCACACTGGCAATACAAGGAGAATTCCACACCGAGGAAGAAGGGCGGGCAGGATCCAGTCCTGATGGAGTATTACAAGTGGCTGCGTCAGTTGATCGAAGGATCAAAAGAAGAGGTTTCAAGCGAAGAGTTTATGAAAACTCTGAAGATCAACCTCTTCACAGACGAAGTCTTCGTATTCACTCCTCGAGGAAGACTCATACAGCTTCCGGCGGAATCTACGCCGGTAGATTTCGCATTTGCAGTGCATACCGACATCGGATTGACCACCCTCGGCGCAAAGATCAACGGACGAATGGTTCCGCTGGACAAATGTCTCCACAACGGCGACAACGTTGAGATTCTCACCAGCAATACAGCTAAACCCAACGTTGACTGGCTGCGTTCCGTAAAAACTCACCGTGCCCGATCCAAAATCAAACGTTTCTACAAGCGGGCACACTTCGAGGAATCGGTCGAGCTCGGTGCGATGATGGTAAAACGCGAACTTCAGAGTGTTCGTAAGAAACCATCGAAAAAGGAGCTGCTGGAGCTGGCCAACAGACTCGGACACAATGATGTCGAGAGCCTCTGGGCTGCTATCGGTGTAGGTGATCTCACTGCTAAAGCCGTTGCGGATAAATTCGCAACCATGTATGATAAGAAGGTTCCCAATGCCAGTCCGATCAAAACCAGCAGACTCAGGGTAGGTGGCGGATCAACCGATGGCGTCCATATAGATGGTACCAGCAACCTGATGATTAACTTCGGCCGTTGCTGCAACCCATTGCCTGGTGATCCGATTCTGGGATACACTTCCAAGAACCGCGGTATCGTCGTTCATAGGACTGATTGCCCTAATATGAGCGAGCTTAGCAAGGATAAGGACCGGATTGTTGAGGTGGAATGGGACGCTGGGTCATCCGATACTTTCCCGGTTCGCTTGCGTATCGTGGCGGAAGATCGAACTCATCTATTACGGGATATCGCAGAGGTTCTAAGCAAGCAATCCGTTTCCGCTGTCGAAGTAAATCTGCGTACAGAAGGCGATATCGGAATCGGGAATCTGGTCATAATGGTGCGCTCATTGTCACATATGTCGAAGCTCCGCAGTCGGATCACACGTATCCGGGGAGTTGTACAAGTTGAACGTGTTAGCGTTGCCGATGTCGTTTGAAATCAGTATGTTGTCATTATTCAGTATTGGTATTATGATGGGGATGAACATCCGGGACATGGGGAGGGATGTTATGGAGACGTTTATCAAGCGCGATATCGTGGATGATGTTGTTGAACAGACAGGCGAACGACCAGAACTCGTTGCGAAAATCATCAGCGAAGTGTTTCAAACGCTGAGAGAAATCATGTCCAGCGATGAACGGAAGCTGCGCATTGAAATCCGCGATTTCGGGGTGTTTGAGGTTCTGGAGACACGGTCCAGACCGCATGCGCGCAATCCGAAGACGAACGAAATCGTATTTGTTCCGGCCCGCCGGAAAGCACACTTCAAACCCGGCAAACTCCTACGAAACGCGCTGAAAGTTCCGCTTGAAGAGCTTGAAGGATAACACTCAACACGGCCGGGTACTCGCACTTGACTGGGGCACCGTAAGAGTCGGAGTAGCTCTCTCCGACCCGGGGAGAGTTCTGGCCTCACCATATGACACCTTCCCTGCAAAACCTAAACAACAGTTGTTTGACCGCATACGCAAGGTTGTAACTCAGGAAGAGGTAAAGGATATTATAGTTGGCCTGCCATTGAACATGGATGGGTCTGAAGGAGATAGCGCCAAAAAAGCGCGTGCGTTTGCAGTTGAGATCGAAAATGAGACTGGAATCGAGGTTATTTGCCTCGACGAACGTCTGTCCAGCTTCTCCGCAGAACAAACGCTAAGAGCCGTTGGAAGGAAACCATCGAAAGACAAGGCGCGTGTTGACAGGGTAGCTGCAACACTCGTTCTTCAGGAGTATCTTGATAGCCTGCACCATCGAGAATACGGACATGAATAGCTGCTATTGACCCTACCAATGAGTGAATGATTACCGTGAATTTCTCTCTTCCCCAGCCTACTCATCCCCACTCAAGGCGATTGCTCGCGGCGATAAGTGGTCTGATGATGATCCTCGCCACTCCGCCACTACCACTGTATTTTCATGCCTGGTTCGGACTGGTACCCTATTTCAAGGCATTGCAAGGTGCGGAATCGCCCCGGGAAGCATTTTCCCTCGGATTTATATTCGCACTCGTCTGGCACGCTGGCACAATGTACTGGATAGCATGGAACAGCGGGACAATCCTGATCGTCAGCATCCTCTCGGCGATAGCACTGGCTTGCCTGCTGTCGTTGTGGTTTGCAATCCTGGGAGTATTGCACTACTGGTTGTTGAAGACATTCGGAAAATGGGCGCATTTCCTCGCAATTATTCTCTATATGGCCAGTGACGTAGTCTGGCAATATGGCGACCTGACCTTCCCCTGGATATCCTTCGCCTTGTCTCAGGCCAACAAAATTGAAATAGTGCAACTGGCCGCCCTGGGCGGTAGTGCGCTTATCACAGGCTGGGTAATTCTACTCAACGTAATCCTGATTGTGGGCAACAAACGTTGGCCAGCTTATGTGATTATACCCGCGATGATTGCAGGCTGCTGGCTATGGGGAGCACATCGCGAACAAGTCGTTTATAAACAGACCAGCGACCATAATCTCCTGACTGTCGCGATTGTACAAGGCAACATCGATCCGGATTTCAAATACGAGTTGGGATCCTCGTATTCCCTCAACATGTACGATGCTCTGAGCTCGGCAGATGTGCCCGACAGCGTCGATCTCATGGTCTGGCCGGAAAACGCAGCACCCGTCTACGTTGAACAGGATTATCGCTGGCGTAGGTTCTTACAGAAATTAGTTGATCGTATTGATGCAAACCTGATTACCGGCGGACGCTACGCTGATTTTCACGAGGACAACACACGTACTCCGTACAACGCAGCGTTCAACATCACTCCGGGTTCAAACCAACAATTCGAGATCTACCAAAAAGTGTACCTGGTACCGATGGGGGAGAGGATCCCGTTTCTATGGCTATTTCCATTCTTAGATGATGTGATAGACTTCGGGCAGGCTAATTTCAAAGCGGGAGAGAGCATCATCACCTGGGATGTGCCGGTGGGACCGGACACGGTCGCGGTAACACCTTTGATATGTTATGAGGCTATCTTCCCCGAGGCGGGGTGGAAAGCTGCGCATCTGGACACCGATCTGCTGATTAACATTACCAACGACGGTTGGTTCACCGGCACCGGACAACAGTTGCAACACCTGCTGTTGAGCAGGATGCGTTCCGTAGAAACCGGACGCAGCCTCGTGCGTGCTACAAATACCGGGATCTCGGCGTTTGTCTCGCCGTCCGGCCGTATAGAGAAAACTCTCGGTTCGGATCAACGAGGGGTCATTATCTACACGGTGGAAGCGCCGATTGACACTCCGTTTGTACGAGGAGGGTGGCGTCTGAATTTCATTTCACTGTGGGCAGCGGGCGGATTAATACTGTTGA
Organism: uncultured bacterium; assembly: GCA_913009835.1. GTDB lineage: Bacteria > Electryoneota > Electryoneia > Electryoneales > Electryoneaceae > BMS3BBIN04. The sequence continues at coordinate 14,613 of CAJVXH010000059.1, read as the reverse complement.
CAGCTATCGTAGATATTCGAAAGCGCCTGAGGGGAGCATGAAACAAGCTATAAGACTGTTTCTGCTGGCCATGATTCTGCTTATAGCCCCTGTAGCTAAAGGTGCCACTGCGGGCTTCGCCAACAGGGGTGGATCATCCCGACTTGATGAGCAAGTCGGGGCAGACTTGCAACTTCTGAAATACGTGTCTGTCTCTTCAAAACTCAAGACTCAGGACTCAGAACTCAGGACTGATAATCCGCGTTTGCAAGCAAACACGGGCCTGTCTTCTCCGGGCTCCTCCCAGATGGAACAATTACCCTCGTCCGAGGATGTTGATATTGGACCGCGATTACCAGCAAAATGTACGTTGCTCGATTGGTCGTCGCAGCACATTGTGCGCGAAAATACTCCTGCTAACTACTCTGGACTATTTCAAATGAACGAGGAGTCCCGGGTTGAGTCGGAGGGCAAACCGCCTTCATATTGGCGGATTCTTGGACCGGTGTTGATCACGGTGGGAGTGGGTACCGCCACCTGGCTGTTGTTTACTATTCGGAGCGGTTGAATGCGTAGGATACCTTCATGGACGTCAACGGCAGTGCTAATGATCATGCTACCCATGCTGTTCATTTACGGGTGCGGTCGTGGTTCTCGCTATGACGATTTGCCGATGGATGCCGCATGGGCGAAGATCCACAATTACTATGAGCGGGGGAGATACCTGGATGCGACCGAGCACCTGGAAATCTTCCTCATCAACTACGCTGGATCGACCCTCTCGGATTCTGCGCAATACCTGCTCGCTGAATCACATTTTGAGATGGATGAGTACATCATCTCCGCTAGTGAATACGAGAAATTGATCTCCCAGTATCCACGTAGCCCACTGGTCGAAGAGGGTGAATACAAACTCGGTCTCAGTTTTTACGAACTATCTCCCAAGTATCAGAAAGAACAGGTCTACACGGACAAAGCTGTCGAGATGTTCCAGCTCTTCATTGAAGATTTCCCGAACAGCATGCTGGTTTCTGAAGCTGAAGAACGTATCCTCGAGCTCCGTACCAAACTGGCTAAAAAGGAGTTCCAGGCCGGGCGGCTCTACCATAGAATGGGTGAATACAAGGCAGCACGCTTGTATTACCAGTCAGTGCTCGACAACTACTACGATTCTGAGTTCGCGGAGGAATCGCAGCTATTGAAAGCTGACAGCTGGTCTGATGAGAAAGAATGGGCTGAAGCTCAGGCCGCGTATCAAGGCTATCTCATTCGCTACCCGGATTCTGATCGGGTTGACTATATCAATCGTCAGATCGAGTACGTCAAGAAACGCCATCAGGAGCAGCTCGCAAAGGAAGCCGAAGGCGAGAGAGGTGGAGTCTTCCGACTATTCGATCCCAAGGACGAATGAGCAGGCCTGTTCCCACCGGTTTGTTCGGCGGAACGTTTGACCCGCCAACTATCGCACACCTGCTCATCGCAGAGTGGGTGCGTGATGAACTTGACCTCGCTCAAGTCTGGCTGATGCCCGCATGGACCAATCCTCTGAAGCAGGGACGATCCGCGGCCGATGCCGAAATCCGTCTCCGCATGCTCCAAAAATCGTTTTCAGGACATGATGGGTTCGTGGTGCGTGATGACGAAATCCAACGTCACGAAACCAGCTACACCATAGATACCTTGCGCGCCCTTCAAAGCCAGTATCCACAGCGAAAATTCACCTTGATCCTCGGCTCAGACAGTGTCCTATCGCTCCCACAATGGAAGGATTATGCTGAGATTCTCGAACGAGTGGAGATTGCCGCTGTTGTCAGGCCGGGCTGGGATCTGAAAGATCTATCTCCTGACATGCGGGAAAAGATTTCGGTGGTGGAAATCCCACTTCTGCCAATATCATCAACCCTCGTCCGTGAACGAATTGCCGCAGGTAAGTCCTCCCGTTTTCTCGTTCCCGAAGCTGCTCACCGACTCATTGAAGAACACCAGCTGTACCGGTAGAATACAGTCCGTTCGGACATTTCCCCCCGCTTCTCATCAAGAATTCACCGCACGGCAGCCATTGCCGACTGCCGGAGCATCTTGCCCCGGGGATGACTCATCCGGAATTTGTAACCCATTATTTATCAACTTAATAAGGATGGCATATTGGTTGCTTTCACTCTCCTGACAAATGGGGAGACCGGAATGATCCGTGAGCTTATCTTCGATAACACTCTTTTACCACTACCACTATATCGAAATGCGCTCGATGCGTATGCTGCACGCCATCGCGCGGTGGCGTCCAACATCGCCAACGCTTCAACTCCTGGTTATATCCCGACCAGAGTCAGCTTCGAAACCCAGCTTGCCAAATCTCTCAACAGACGTCAGAGCAACCACCATTATCACCCGGATCACATCGCTGGTGCGGAGGATTATAGAACAGTTCGACACGCGGTGTGGAAGGATTTGGGCGCAGAAAATGCTAACGGTGCTAATGGTGTGGATATCGAAAAGGAAACCACAATCCTGCTGACCAACAACATGCACTATGCGATGGCGGCGAAACGTACTGCCGGGCTGTTTGCTGACGTAGAAAAGCTGAGCAAATTGAAGTAAAAGGAGTATCCCATGGAAATACGCGGAATCTTCTCCAGCATTGATATAAGCGCGACCGGATTGTCCGCAAACCGACGCCGGATGGACGCTATCGCGGAAAATATCGCCAACGTGAACACCACCCGAACTGATGAGGGCGGGCCGTACCGTCGCCGAATATCAGTGTTCAGGGAGGATGTTCGGGACGCGCAAATCTACCGTGCTCGCGAAGAAACTGAAGGTGGGCTGGCACTGGAAACAACCCGTAATGATCACATTCACTCCAGCCACACACGAGTTCAGGCCAGGGATTTCTCAGGGGTTCAACAACTGGAATTGCGCGACAACTCTACACCGGATTACTACTACGATCCATCACATCCAGATGCAAATGAATTCGGATACGTGGCACGTCCAAAGATCAACATCATCACCGAAATGACGGACATGATCGCCGCCACACGTAACTACGAAGCCAATGTGTCCGCGATTGATGCTGCTAAAAGTATAGCCAAGCGAGCCTTGGAAATCTGATGGAGTCGTTCCAGTGCAAGTAGATCCGCGACTTGAACAGTTTACCGCACTGATTGAACAGCAACGTCGACGCCAGCCGGCGATGAGGAACTCATCAACGGCAATGAGACTTACATCAACGGCTCCGATTAACAGCATAAATGAAAACGCTACTTCAGGTACTGGGAAGGCCAGTTATGCCATCGCTGCCGAGCAGGCGAGACTCGCGATGACAGCACGTAATCCTGCACTGGCGGAGAAATTAAAGCAGGCCAGGATGATGTTGACAACTTCCGGAATCAACGGAACCATGAAAACTGCAGGCATTGAAAGCCAGACTGTGATCGGCCGGTCCGGGCGACCAGGAAGCACAACGAACGTGAATGACCTGCAGGCTGTTCCGAGACGTTCCGCCACTGCACCCGGACTGGGGCAGAACATAGACGCTTACGCGTAGATCCATTTTTAAAATATGGAGACCTTTCACCATGCTAGATGCTTCGAGTATAGGAGCGATTCAAGGTCGTTTCCCCAGCGAGCTGCCACGGTTGGGAAATTTGCCGGACATGAACAGCGTCACCCCCGGTCAGGAGAGTGAATCTGTTCGGGGACCGGGGTTTGGCGATACTCTTGGCGGTCTCCTCCACGATGTCGACTCAATCCAGAAGAGTTCAAATGAAGCTACCAGACGTATGCTGACAGGCGAAATCGAGGACGTACACCAGGTTATGGTAGCGATGGAAGAGGCACAGACCTCCTTTCAACTGATGATGGAAGTACGTAACAAACTCGTTGAAGCATACCGTGAAGTGATGAGGATGCAAGTCTAGACTTGACATATTCGATAACTCGTTAAGCTGCATCAACACTATACATTTACATAAAGCATGGGTTGATGGTTATGAACGCAGACACCAATCCTTCCACAATGCCGGGACGTATTCTCTTCATTTTCCAGAGATTATCGTTCAACCAGAAGGTCACCATCATCGTGGCTACATTGGCAATGGCGCTGGTTTTAACTTTCGTCATTCGCTGGGCTAGTGCGCCGGATATGGTTCCCTTGTTCTCGAATTTGCCCGCTGCAGATGCAGGAAAAATCACCCAGTGGCTGGAAGAAGAGAACATTGAGTATAGTCTGGAGCAGGGAGGATCGAGAATTCTGGTGCCTCGTGCCAACCAGTACCAGGCGCGTATAGAATTAGCGCAACAGGGATTGCCCAGCCAGAGATCAACAGGGTATGAAATCTTCGATGAAACCAATCTGGGGATGAGCGAATTCGTGCAGAAACTCAATTTCCGGCGTGCCTTGGAAGGTGAGTTATCGCGTACAGTCAGTTCGCTGGAAGAAGTTGATGAAGCACGTGTTCATATCGTGGTACCCGAACCAGCACTCTTCAGAGAGAAGGAAGAAGCCGCAACCGCGTCGATAACCCTGAAGCTTCGAGGAAACATCAATCGTGGACAGATAACTGGTATTTCACATCTCATCGCATCATCGGTGGAAGGGCTGGAAAGTGAGAATGTGACAGTTATCGACAGTCGAGGTAACATACTTACAGACCTGCAGTCAAGTGATCCGATGCTGTCCATGTCCAATTCACAGCTTCAATTGAAAAGCCAGGTGGAAACTGACCTCAGAGTTAAACTCGAAACCATGCTCTCTCAGTTGCTGGGACCGGACAGGTCAATAGTGCGGGTTGCGGTAGACCTCGATTTTACCCAGAGTTCAACGACCAGCGAATTGTATGACCCGGAACGAGTGGCAATTCGTTCAGAAGAAATTAATGAAATCACCAACAATTCGAGCGATCCGCAAATGGTTAATGCGGTTGATCCAACTCAACCGCCTCCCGCCTCAACGGAGAACCAGATAGAGACCAACAACATCACGAACTACGAAATCTCAAAGACGTTAACACAGGAAACAAGCCAGACTGGCGGAGTGGAACGTGTATCGGTATCAGTCCTGATAGACGGAACCTATCAAAACATTGCTAATGAGAGTGGTGGGCAGGAAAGGACATATGTAGAACGAACTCCTGATGAGATGGATAAAATCGAGTTGGCCGTTCGTGGAGCGCTGGGAGTGGATGACAGCCGAGGTGATGTGATCACGGTGCTCAACATCCCGTTCGAACAGCCGGAAGCCTATGAGCCGACCACAAACATCATGAGCTGGCTAACTGATAACTGGGCAATGTTACTGCGCAGCTTGCTGATTGGGGCGGCGGTGATAGGTATACTGATGTACGTTCGCAACCTGGTCGCTGCCTCAAGCCACGCCGCTCGTGAGGTGTGGGAAAGAAAGATGGCGGCACTGCCCGGAGGTGCCACTCCAATGGCGGCACTGCCCGGGGCGATTGGTGATGGAGGTGAGGCGCTGGCCTTGCCCGATCTGGATAGTGAATTACCACAGGAAGTTTTAGAAGCTAATCAATTACAACAGCGGCTTGTCGAGTTTGTCGAAGACAAACCAAAGGTTACCGCAAGGTTGCTTAAAACCTGGCTGGTAGACGGATAGGAGAAAAAACAATGGCAGTTCCGGCACAAACTAAGAGTGCAGCTCCAACGGATATCAGCGGGGTCAGGAAAGCAGCTGTTTTCCTCGTCTCCCTGGGTACTGGTGCTTCCTCCAAAATATACCAGTACTTGTCTGAAAGCGAAGTTGAAAGACTTAGCCGAGAAATTGCGATGATGGACGGAATACCCAGTTCCTTGCTGCACGAAATCAACCAGGAATTCCACGAGATGGTCTTGGCGCAACAATACATTGCAGCTGGTGGTTTGCATTACGCACAGGAAATTCTCGAAGCAGCACTGGGTGAAGGCAAGGCATTGGAGATCCTTAAACGTGTCGAGCGTGCTCTGCAGGTCAAGGGTTTCAATGTACTTGAGAATGTCGATACCAACCAGTTGATTGCCTTCCTGCAGAAGGAACATCCGCAGACCATTGCCCTCGTGCTGACCCAGGTAAATCCGGTGCAGGCAGCTAACGTATTGACCGAACTGAGTCCGCAAGTTCAAGTGGATGTTATGTTCCGTCTGTCCCAAATGGAACGTGTGAGCCCGGAAACTATCAAGGCAGTTGAAAAAGTACTGGAAAGTCGAATCGACTTCAGCGCAGGATCATCTCAGATTGGTGGTATTCAGAGCGCAGCAGACATTCTTAACCTCGTCGGACAACGCTTCGAGAAGAATATTCTCGCTGGGATCGCGAAAGAGAATCCTGACCTCGCATCCGAAATCAAGAACCTCATGTTCGTCTTCGAAGATGTCATCAACCTGGACGATCGTTCCATTCAGAAGGTGCTCAGAGAAGTTGATAACAAAGAGCTCGCACTGGCGCTCAAGGCTTCAAGTGAAGAACTGAAGAGTAAAATTCTAGCAAATATGTCGCAACGTGCTGCAGAAATGATTGAGGAAGAGTTGGACTTCATGGGTCCGGTTCGACTCAGGGAAGTGGAAGAAGTCCAACAGCATGTTATTGACATCGTCCGCCGCCTCGAAGAGGAAGGCCAGATTGTGATCACTCATGGTTCAGAAGACCAAATGGTTTGACCCAAAGGGATTGATGCTCTCCGGTAGAGAATATGGAATGGAGAGTGATGCCCCGAAGAAAGAATCACGAGCGCGTGTCCTCCGTGGTAACTATAAAATGGAGGAGGCGACGGTTCCTATCGGTGTTAATGATCCAGAGTTGCGTGTTGTCACGCAGCCTGATCTGCACCCATTGACGGCGATTAGTGCGGACCATGTTCGGGTAGAATATGATCCGTCCCAATATGGAATAATGCATGCCGAGTCGATGGAAGAACGGGAACTCCGACACAAAACAGAAATAGATGAGCTGCAAACACAGATAGAGCAAGCAAGGGCGGAAATTGAGGAGGCACGACAGCAAGGCCATGAGGCTGGAGTCAGTGAAGGACTTGAAAAGGGCAAAGAGGAGGCTATTGAGGAGCTGCGAGAAGAATACGATCACAAGGTGGAAGAGGTACGAAAACTGCTCAGCTCGATAGCCGTCTCAACAAAAGATTATTACCTGGAAGTAGAGAAGAATCTCGTCCGTTTCGCCATAAGGATTGCTCGCAGAGTTGTTGGCGATGCGGCAGACAATCATGAAGGTGTTGCGACCAGGATCGCCGCTGCCGCACTGAGGCAGGCTAGCGAAAGATCAGTTGTCACCCTGCTGTGCCATCCTGAAGATGAGGCCGAACTGACAGCCGCAGAGATGGATCTCAAAGCAGTAAGTGAGGGAATCCGGGAGATAGATGTACGGATCAGCCAGAGAGTGAGCAGGGGAAGTGTAATACTTGAAACCAACGGTGGTTCCATCGACGCCACCATTGAGACAATGATCAGCCAGATTCACGCTGGATTGCTGGATGAAGACAACCCCGTCAGCGAGGATGATAAATGAGTGAGATTGCCGACAGTTTGCAACTGGCAACTCCGCCCTCGAAGGATCAACTCTTCAAGAGATTCGAGGAACGGCTGGATGACGTGCAGACGCTCGTACCGCGTGGGAGAGTGGTTCGAGTTGTAGGTCTGGTCATCGAGTCCAGCGGGCCGGATGCATCCGTCGGTGAAATCTGCGAAATCCTTGATAGAAAGGGTAATCTACAGGGATTGGCTGAAGTTGTGGGATTTCGTGACCTGCACGTTCTGCTCATGCCGCTGGGTGAATTGCAAGGCATATCGCCTGGATCAATCGTGTGTGCGTCAGGGCGTCCATTCACAGTGAAAGTCGGGCAGGGTCTGCTGGGGAGAGTGCTGGATGGTCTGGGGCAACCCATTGATGATAATGGACCACTGGACACCGACTCCCGTGTCCCCATAACTGCAAATCCACCGCATCCCTTGAAAAGACAACGTATCACCGAACCGCTCACTCTGGGTATTCGCTCAATTGATGGTCTACTGACCTGCGGCCGAGGGCAGCGCTTTGGAATATTCGCCGGCTCGGGCGTCGGAAAAAGTGTCACCATGGGTATGGTCGCACGTAACACAGAAGCTGAAGTTAATGTCATCGCCCTGGTCGGTGAACGAGGGCGAGAAGTACGTGATTTCATCGAAAGAGACCTCGGCGAAGAAGGATTGAAGCGTTCCGTCGTTGTTGTGGTTACCTCAGACCAGCCAGCACTGATCAAGATCAAGGGTGCGATGCTCGCAACGGCAATAGCAGAATATTTCCGCGATTCAGGGCTGGATGTAATGCTGATGATGGACTCGGTGACTCGATTGGCTATGGCGCAACGCGAGATCGGTCTGGCGATCGGAGAGCCTCCCACCACGCGAGGATATACTCCCTCGGTGTTCGCATTACTACCCAAATTGCTCGAACGTGCGGGTCGGGGAAGCCAGGGATCAATCACCGGCTTGTACACGGTGCTGGTCGAAGGTGACGATATGAACGAACCAGTGGCGGACGCGGTCAGATCAACCCTCGATGGACACATAGTGCTAAGCCGTAAAATGGCTACAGAGGGACATTATCCAGCTGTGGATGTGCTCGACAGCGTCAGTCGTGTGATGGCAGAGGTTGCACCCGAAGAGATTAAAAAAGCAGCCAAAATCGTCCTGACAGATTTGGCTGTCTGGCGCGAGAATGAGGATTTGATAAACATCGGTGCCTACAAGAGCGGATCGAATCCTCGGATTGATCGCGCCATCAGCAAACGGGAAGGCATTGAGGCATTTCTGAAGCAGGATATGTATGAAGGAGCGACGATTCAGGAAACTTGGAAAGAGATGCAGGATCTGGCTTCATGAAACGATTCCGCTTCCGTCTTGAAAAAGTGCTGGATGCACGCTCCATAGCTGAACGTGAAGCCCAGATTAAACTTGGCGAAGCGCAACAGATACTGATTGCTTTGGAAGCGAAACGAGATAAAATAATCGAGGAACTTGATTTTCTGAGTGAACAACAGCGGGAGATTTTGAGCAATGGCGTGACCGCGGGCAAAGCCATGCAGCACCACCGGTGGCAACGTGAGCTGACCAAACAGTTGCGCGAACAGAATGATAAATGCAGGGAAGCAGAAATTCAGGTGGCAAAACGGCGTACCGAACTATTGCAAGCATCACGGGAACGCCAGGTTCTAGATCGATTGAAAGTGAAGCGACAAGCTGAGCATGAAAAGCTCAACCAGAAAGAACAACAGGCAATTCTGGATGAAATCGGCGGACGGTGCAGACCTTCGGGAAGCCGTCAACCTGACAGTCCATAACCATTTGCAGGATGTGGAATCATGAGCAAGAAACAGATATTGATTCTAGCGGGAGTATTTGTCCTGGGTTATGTCATCTCGCTGGGCGCTACCTTTTTCATGTTAAAAACAGATCAGGGGACGGACCTCGCTGACTCTCTGGCCGTCATCGATTCGCTTGAGCAGGCAGCGCGCGAAAGCGACCTCGACCTGACACTGGATATCTCGGTGGCCTATTTAAGTGAACAGCAGTTGTCATTGTCCGAAACCGACACCACTCTATCACCGGCTCAAGCCGAGGTAACAAGGCAAGATCAAGCAAGAACGATTGAGCTTGCCGATAGTATCGCAGCGACGATAACGGAACCAATGCGGGAAGAGATGCAGCTAGCGGTTGATACCGCCGAACAAGCGGAGGAAAAAGTCGCGTCGCTGGAAGATCTGCTCGCGATGGTGAGTGCGGACGCTGACAGCATTGACCAGGCGAATGCAAAACGTTTGGCAAAAATCATCGAGAATATGCGTCCGGATGACGCTGCCGCAGTGATGAATAACTTGGGAAGCTATACCACCGCTCGCCTATTGGTAACCATGCGTCAAAGACAGGCGGCGAAAATCCTGGCTGCGATGCCGAGTGATACTGCCGCGGAAGTGGCTCGATACTTGTCCCAGGCATACCAGAAGAGCTCAATCTGATGAAAAATAACTTGGAAACCAACGTCAATAGCGCCGCTCAACAAAGTGATCCAGCGTTGAGATCAGCGCAAGCACCGCCCGGTCGGGCTTCTCGACCTGGCAGGTTCTCACATCTGCTCAAGAATTTCAATATTACACGAGATGTTCACCCTAAAGCGCTGGTGCGCAGCGGAAAATCTGTCACTTTCAGCGGGGTGGCATTCTTTGACCAATTCGGCAACCGTATTGATCTGGACGACCAATCCAGTCTCAAACGCACTGAAGAAGGACACCGTGGTCGACGTCCGCATCGTACAGACTCTCATCTTAATCGGGAGATGGCGCTGAGTGAGAATCAGGGGTCGGCAGTGTTTGTCCCGGGATTCAAGAAACGTGCTGCTGAACATCTACTTCTGACCGATCAACTCCGGATGCAAATACTCAGCGGTGAAGTCGAAACGCCCGGCAATAAATCAGACGTTCTGAAAAAGCGCCTCGTTGATGAGCTCAAAGCAGATGAGGAGCACGATCCTCAGTTGTGGTTACAGGAATTCAATTCTCATATGATCTCATCGGCTGAGGGAGATGCGGCGCTTCTGGTTGCACAGGCTGCCGCAATTACCAATGGCGACAAACAGATGCAGCGAGCACGGAAGGAATTGAAGAATCCGCTCGAGAAAGACGTGCAGCCATTCGCACCGCCAAGGCTCTCTAAACAAACAAAATCACCTCAGACCGGGAGAGATGAATCCATACCAGTCAAGGTGACAGCGGATTCAAAACCTGCAATTGGCAAACCGAAAACAAGTATCGGGCCACCGATTAATTCGACGAACAGCAGTAAACTACCTGAGTTCAAAAGTGAAGTAGGGGAGAAGCCTTCCCTCGATATACCTGAGAAGAAAGCACAAAGTGTTCGGGTTGAGTTGAATCGTAAACCCAGTGGTAATTTGCTCACTCAACTACGTGCACAGGTAGGTCCGGCACGCTCCCAAGCATGGTCGAACGCTCGATCGATCCGTGAGAATGATGGCGAACTGAGAGTTTCGTCCCTCAGCACTCCGAAGGCTGTACCCAGGGTAACAATTGAACGAACCACTGAGACTGCCACCGACTTCAACAAACCGTCAGTTGGACAGGACGTAGCACAAAAGACCCGCGCCAGTCGTCCCTCCACCAGACCGGACACTATTCTGGCGGATCACTCACGCACTCGCTCAGCCAGATATGTGGAACCGCGTGTGGCGGAAGAGGCCGTGGTAACCGCCAATAGATCTGCAACTGGCCAGAATTCTGATAAGGTTGCGGCTGGAGAAGCAGGCATCCGAGGCGAAGCCCGTTCACGAGTGGCCTCCATGGAACGAAGTGGATGGCATGTACACACCCCAAAAGCGAACAACGGAAAATCGTCGGATACCCGAGTTGGGCGTCCAACATCGGCCAACAGAACGAAGCCGAGTACTTCTGGATCTGAACGAACACGAAAGAATCGTGTGCAACCGAATGGACAAGGCAACACCGGTCGCAACAAGAAATCTGCTGCGCCAGATGATGCAAGTGTTATCAAACCAGCAGTGGGCAAGGGATCGATTGTCAGCAGCCTGGCGAGTTTCGCTTCCGGTAAAGGGATAAAATCTTCAACCTCTGCTCAAGGTTTGCAGAACCTGAGTGAGGTGATGCAGAAGATCTCCTCCGAGGCCAAAATCCTCAAGGGTGATGGATTAATCAAGCTCCAGATTCCCATGAAACCGGCGAAACTCGGGAACCTGCTGCTGAGCGTGATTCGCCATAATGGCAAGTACATCGTTAAGCTGACGGCCGAGCGTCAGGACGCCCTCAGAACTATCGAGCAACAACTGCCCGCTATCCGTCAACATCTCGCGAACCAGGGTATAAATGTTGAGCGGATTGAGGTTCAAAATGGCGACGCGAGACCTACTGATTCAACCGGAGAGCAGCAACGGCGTGAAGCTGCGGAAAAGCAGCAAACGCGTCAAGGGAACCGAAACGGGAATCGAGGTACACAGTCTGGGCCCGACAACTCAAACCCGCTCAACGATTCGAGAACTGCTCCCCTGAGAACGGGATTGAACACGGTCGAGTACCTGGCTGAATAGAAGGCATAATATGCCTGTGGCAAGGAAGAAGGATACCGGAACGTAGGTCCGTTATCCTGTAATACCGCACCATCACTGATGTGTGTCTGAGGCATATGTATTGCGTTAAAGTTAAAGCGGTAATCTAAATATTCTGGCTGCTTTGCTTCAGGGGAAGGCAAGGCGCGTGAAAAAACGTTCCCCATGAAAGGAGGATGAGCCGATGGCGGATAGTTTACCGATTAATTCGCTGGTAGGCAGGTCAGCTACGACCTACGGTTCTACAAGTTCACCCGGTGAGATCGGGAAAGATGGATTCTTGACCCTGCTTATCGAGCAGATGAAGCATCAGGATCCGATGGACCCGATGGACACCAGTGAGTACACAGCTCAACTGGCACAATTCCAAGCGCTGGAAGAGGCACAAAATCAGTCTGCACTGCTGGAACAAGGACTGCAGAGCGACTACATCCTCTCCCAGGCGATCAACAACACCCTGGCTGGTTCGCTCGTTGGTACCGAAGTAAAAGCCTATGGCGAACAGGTGAACGTCAGTGAGGGTGAAGGCAGCAACATTTCGTTCGAGTTGTCGAAGATGGCTGATGAAGTCGAAATACTCATCCTCGACGGTGATGGAAACGAAGTCCGCAAAGTTCAGCTGGGACGTACTCAGGAGGGCGAACAGAGCATCTCTTGGGACGGCAAGGACAACGCAGGCAAGGAGCTGGCAGACGGCAACTACACCGTTGAGATCACCATGACTGACGGTGATGGGACTGAAACTGCCGTTACGCCCTACATCATCGGTGTGATCGATGCGGTTCGCTTCGGTGCTGCCGGTGCGATGCTGGTTGTTGACGGCGTACAAATTCTGTTTGGCGATGTTCTTGAGCTGCGCAATCCGGACGGTGGAAATGGCGGTAATGGTCTGGCAGGTCTTGGAAAACTCTTCGGAGGTGGTCAGTGAACTGGGATGCGAAACGAATCCAGGGCAACCTGGGTGGTGTCGGTCCGGTTCAGCCGCAACATTCACCCCAACGACCTGGAAAGACTGATGCGACATCCGGGGAGTTTCTGGAGGCGGTCCGTGATGCTTCCAGATCTAAGACGCCAGAAGTGGATGTCACCATCAGTGCCCATGCAAGCCAACGACTGCTTCAACGTGGGGTGATGCTGGATCAACAGGACCTGGTCAAGATCAACAGGGCGATGGATCAGGCCCAGGCAAAAGGCGCAAAGGAATCGCTCTTCCTGATGCGTGATCTGGCATTGATTGTCAGCGTTGAGAACCGAACCGTGATAACAGCCCTACAGGGGCAACAAGCAAAGGAGAACGTGTTTACACAGATCGACAGCGCGGTGCTGATCGATTGAAAGTACGAAGTACCTGGTATTGAGTATGCAGTTGAAGTGAAAAAGTAGCGTCTGGTTGATCGTCCATATACTAGAATCGTGAGTCGAAGTACGAGAGACGAGAGACGCTTTCAAAGGAACACAGGGAAGGCTGGACCTCAATGAGGAGGCCTTGGTTTCATTTCCGACTGATCTGAAACCGTCCGATACATACCGGATCCCTGTAACATTTGGGGCAATGCCCCAGACAAGGAGACCTTCTCATGTTACGGTCATTGTACAGTGGAGTCAGCGGAGTCCAAAACCACCAGGTGATGATGGACATCGTAGGTAACAACATAGCAAACGTTAACACCATCGGATTCAAGGCCGGGCGCGGCAACTTTGCGGATGCGATTTCGCAAATCCTGCGTCCCGGACAGATGTCCTTGACGAATCGTGGTGTGGTAAACCCGGTGCAGATAGGACTGGGCGTTCAGTTGCAATCCATCTCCAACAACTTCTCACAGGGCGCCCTGGAATCCACCGGCTATGCCACAGATCTCGCCATTCAGGGCGATGGATTCTTCATCGTTCAGGGTGGAGATACGACGTACTACACCCGTGCCGGCAATTTCAGCATTGATGCCGAAGGACGTTTGTTCGCCGGGAACGGCATTGGCATAGTGCAGGGACGCATGGCGAATGAAGAGGGCGTCATCGAAAACATGGCGCTGACGGATATGACCATTCCGCTGGCTCATAAAATCCCGGCGAAGGCAACCAGCGAAGTCGAGTTGTACAGTAACCTCGATGCGGACGCCACAGAATCAAACGCATCTCTTACCAATGCGGGCGACTCACTGGTGACCAATGTTGCGGGCATCGCGGCAAACGGTCTGGGTGGTGAACACTCAATTGCGATTACCGGGATTCAAGCGACTAATTCCACATTAGACAGTGTTGCAGTAGGCATGACGCTTGACACGTTGCTCGCTGACATCGGGGGTGGACCTAATGATCTCGGTGATTTCACGATAACAGTGGATGAAGGCTCGGATCATGAAAGTGTCATTACCATCACCGGGCTGGATGATGAATCCACCTTGGATGATCTACTGAGCAAGCTGAATACACAGTTGAGTGGCGTCACTTTCACTTTCGACGAGGTTGCTGGTAGATCGGAAGAGCGTCGTGTAGGGAAAGAGTGTAGATCTCGGTGGTCGCCG
>CAJVXH010000058.1 GCA_913009835.1 uncultured bacterium | reverse complement strand
ATAGATGTGTGTTTTTTTTTTTTTTTTCAAGCAGAAGACGGCATACGAGATATATCAGTGTGACTGGAGTTCAGACGTGTGCTCTTCCGATCTCAGGGTTCTACGGCGTTCCGCTTGAGCAATGTGCCAAGATCATGGTTGAGACTTTCAAGGACTATGCGACGCATGGAACGAAGTTGAAAGAGATCAACATTGTCGCGATGAACAATCGTGAATTCAAACCTTTCAACGAGCTGTTGAAATAGCGCGAGGAGATTTCGAGATGATCAGTCACGAGGCAATGCACCTCGCCGAGAGCTTGGCTCATTACGCCTTAATTGTCATGGCGTTAGTGTATATACTGCGGATTCGCTGGTTCCTCGGTTTTGTTGCTGGTAAGGAACGTCAGGCTCCAACCGGGGCAGCTGACACGAATCCAAAGCGGGGTTCTAACTATTCCCTGGCAATCATTGCCATGCCCTGGGTGATGGAGAGTACTCGCACCAAACCGTTCCTCTACCTGCAGTTTGTCCTCTTCCATCTGGGAGTAGTTGCGGGCATCACTCTTTCTTTCACTATTCCTTTTGCTGCTGAGTTTACGGCGTTACCGATAGTTCAGATAATCTTCAAGTCACTAATCGGGGCAGCTTTCGTTGTTGGAGTGATTCGCATAATCCGACGCATAGGCAACATCTACATGCGTGCCATCAGCACTCCGGACGATCACTTTGCGTTGTGGTTGCTGACGGCCTGGTTTGGCTTTGCCTATTTCGCAGTGAGCATGGATGGTGGCATGGCCCAGTACATCTATTTCTGGATGACCATGTTCTTCCTGCTCTATGTGCCCTTCAGCAAGATCAGCCATTACCTGTACTACCCGTTCACTCGTCATTATTTCGGTAAGAGTATGGGACGTCGAGGCGTATACCCGATCCGTCGTGGTCCGGCTGCCAGCTAACAGTTGATTGTGCTGAAAACACACGTTAACGCAACATTGAGGATAGACTGATGAGTAGCAATTCGAATGGGAAGCAGAGGTCGCACAAGGCAGAGATGCTGCTGGAACGGTTCGGCAAGAAGCTGAACCGCCAGGTAGCGGGATCGTTGGTTGCCTGTGTCCATTGTGGGCTGTGTACCGATTCCTGCCATTACGTTCAAACTAATCCGGGTGATGTGACCTATGCCCCGGCTTATAAGGCAGATCGCCTGCGTAAGATATTCAAGCGTCATCATGACTGGACCGGACGGGTCTTCCCCTGGTGGGTAGGCGCAAAGTCTGTATTCACTGATGAAGATCTTGAGGAGTTGAAGGACATCTCGTTTGGCAAGTGCACCAACTGCCGCCGTTGCACGATCAACTGCCCGATGGGTGTGGACTTCGCCACATTCAACCGGATGTTACGCGGGATGCTGGTTTCGGTTGGGGTGATGCCGGAAGGCGTGGCTGTGGTGTCGAAGGACCAGTGGGAGATCGGTAACCAGATGGGCGTGCTGAAGGAAGACTACATCGACACCATCGAATGGATGTCCGAAGAGATGCAGATTGAGCTCGATGATGAGACTGCTGTCATCCCCATTGATAAGGAGAATGCGGACGTCGTCTATTCGATCAATCCGCGCGAGGTTAAGTACGATCCTCGTACCATTTCCGACGCTGCGAAGATTTTCCATCTTGCCGGTGAAAATTGGACCATGCCTTCCGAAGGCTGGGACATGACGAACTTTGGTCTGTTCAGCGGTGATGATGATCTAGGTGGGGCTGTTTCCGGAATGCTCTATGATAAGGTCGTTGAGCTGAAGGGCAAGAAGCTGGTCATCTCCGAATGTGGACATGGCTATCGTTCGACACGTTGCGAAGGTCCGAACTGGGCGAAGAGGGATGTCCCGTTCGAGATGGAGAGCAGCGTCATCACCATGCTACGTTTCATCAAGGAAGGTCGGATCAAGGTTGACAAATCTCGTAATCCAGAACCGATTACCTTCCATGACTCCTGCAATAACGCTCGTTCCTGCGGCCTGTTTGAAGAACCTCGCGAACTGCTGAACCTCGTCTGCGAAGATTTCCGTGAGATGTACCCGAACCGTGTTGAGGGGTATTGCTGCACGGGTGGTGGTGGTGCGATGTCCATGTCGGAGTATTCAGGACGTCGTCTTAAATCTGCCAAGGTCAAGGCTGATCAGTTGAAGGCTACCGGGGCAAAGATCGTCGCCACCTCTTGCCATAACTGCGTGGACGGTCTGTCCGACTGCATCAAACATTACGACGTGGGAATGGAAGTTACCCAACTTGTCAACCTGGTCGCTAACGCCCTCATTATTCCGGAGAAGCCTGTTATAGTACCGGTAGAGAAGGAAGCTGAGAAGGTTGTGGCGGAAGCCGCCAAGCTCGCTGGCAAGCGTGTCCTGATTGTTGATGATGAACCGGATATTCTCACCTTCTTCAGCACTGTGCTTGAGGATAACGGTGCGGAAATCCTTACCGCGACTGACGGAGAAGAAGCAGTTCAGATCGCGATAAAGGAGCACATTGACCTGGTTACGCTTGATATCAACATGCCGGGTAAGGATGGTGGCTGGGTGTTCGAGAAGCTGCGGACAACCAAGGAAACGCAGACCATCCCGATTTGCATAATCTCCGGCAAGCCAGAGCTTCGCCGCCTTATCTACGAACGTTCGGTGCCTGCCCCTGATGGCTATCTCGACAAGCCGGTTGATGAGGATATGCTGTTACGCAATGTGCGTAAGATCATCGAACTTGCAGAACGTGGTGAACTCGCGAGCATCTCCACTAGTTGATGATTTCATTTTACTTCGCCGGTCGATTCTGAATCAGAGTCGACCCGGCGGAGTTCATTTCCAGGCTTCAGGAGGGATACATGGTAACATTACCCTATGAAACCTACTACGATGAGATGCCCTGTTATGTCTCGGTGCAGGACAAGAATCTCAAGTTGATATCTGCGAACCGACGCTTCCGTGAACAATTCGGTGCTATCGAAGGTCGATACTGTTATCAGGTATACAAGAACCGTCCTGAAAAGTGTGAACTCTGCCCTGTTGAACGCACTTTCGATGATGGTATCAGCCATCGCAGCGAAGAGCGGGTTACTTGTCTGAATGGGCGTGAAGTATCAGTCATCGTTTATACTACTCCGATCCGAAATGAGGCTGGAGAGATTGAGGCGGTGATGGAGATGTCTACCGACATCACGGCGATCAAGCGTCTCGAAACGCAGTTGAAAGACAGCAGAACACGATATCGCCAACTGTTCGACGAGGTGCCCTGCTTCGTCTCCATTCAGGATCGTGATCTCAATGTGATAGATGCCAACCGTCTCCATCGCGAGACTTTTGGCGAGCGTTATGGCGGCAAATGTTATGAGTATTACAAGCACCGTGATGAACCCTGCACGCCTTGTATGGTGCACAACACCTTTGATGATGGGCAGATTCATGTGCATGAGGAAGTTGTAACCACACGCGATGATCGAACTCTCAATGTCCTCGTTCATACCTCGCCCCTTCACAATGCAGACGGTGAAATCGACTCCGTCATCGAGATCAGCACTGACATCACGCCGATCCGTCAACTTCAAACTCAGCTCACCAATATCGGCCTGTTGATCAGCTCGATCTCACATGGCGTCAAGGGACTTTTGAACGGTCTTGACGGCGGCGTGTACCTGGTTAATTCCGGGATGAAGAAAGGCAATCAGGCACGTGTGGAACAAGGGTGGGAAATTGTACTTCGGAACGTTTCCCGAATCCGTAGCATGGTGCTTGATATTCTGTATTACGCCAAAGATCGTGAGGTTGAGTGGGAAGATCTGAATCTGTCCGAATTTGCAGAAACTGTTCATGGGGTTCTGCAATCAAGGGCTGAAGAGTTAGGGGTTGAGCTGATATTTGAAGTCGCTGAGGACATTGGCCATATGCAGGCCGATCATAAGGCGATACGTGCGACCTTGGTCAACCTGCTGGAAAACTCGCTGGACGCCTGTCGGGTGGACAAAAAGAAAGATGAACATACCGTAAAAATGGCCTTCAGCGGCGATGCCCATTCCGTTCAATTCAAGATTTCGGATAATGGTATCGGAATGGCTCGGGAAACTCGTGAAAAAGCCTTCAGCTTGTTCTTCTCATCGAAAGGGAATGAGGGAACCGGCCTGGGCCTTTTCATTGCTGATAAAATCGTCACCTCCCACGGAGGTCAGATCCTTTTGGAATCTGAACCTGGCCAGGGCAGTTGCTTCACTTTAGACTTGCCGAGAGAACCCTCGGAGAAGAAACCTGACTCAGTCACTCAAACCGCAGGCCAGCCCAACTCGGAGCTGGTAAATGGGGGATAAGAACATGGAAGACAAACGTCGTATTCTGATCGTTGATGATGAAGCGGATACCCGTACCTATTTCCGTGCTATTCTCAGCGATAATGGTTATGATGTCACTACCGCCTGTGACGGGGTAGAGGGTATGACGAAGGTACAGGAACAGATGCCAGACCTGATCACCCTTGACTTGAGCATGCCTGAGAAATCCGGGCTCAAGTTCTATCGTGAGCTGCGTGAATCGGCAATAATGGGCAAGATTCCGGTCGTCATGATCTCTGGGGTATCTGCGGACATGAAGGAGTTTATCTCCAGCCGGAAACAGGTCCAAGCTCCTGATGGCTACCTGACGAAACCCATTGATCCCGATGAGATGTTGAAGTTAGTTGCGAAGTTGCTCTCAGCGTCAGCGTGATTTACTGTTCATCGAACTGGATATAGTATGATCACGATTTCAGAAACAGACGCTGTATTTCAGAACTCTCGCACCATCGGTGAAGCTGCTAATGAGTTGAAGGTATCAGCTTCAACACTCCGCGTCTATGATGCATGCGGATTGGTGGTTCTACCACGAGATGTCCGCGGTTATCGCTGGGTCAGCGACAAGGAGATGGATCGAATCCGGGTCATTCGCAGCTTCATCCGGGATCACAAGCTGAATGTGAAATCGGTGAGGATACTGAGTTCGCATTTGCCCTGTTGGATGGTGCAGAACTGCAATGCCCGGAGGCAGGAATCGTGCGAATACCTGCTGGGTCGAGACGAGCCGTGTTGGCAATATCACCGCGATACTGGCGGTTGCCTCGACAATGAGTGCGTGGATTGCGATATATATGAGAACGCCATCGATATGATTTCCCGGTTGCCTGAAATACTCAGGGGTAACCGGTTGTCAGATCCTGCAGCATAATCCCCCAGACATCTTATTCCTCACAATATCCTACAGGCAGAGTTCTGATCGAGTGTATAGTTGTTCCTCATCCCGCCGCAAGAAGATCTCTGCGCCTGTCGGGTATAGTTCTAATGATTATGCTTTCCATTTGAGATAATGTATGGAGTATGTTTAATTGTGATCGCGCGCGCATTACATATGTTAGTATTTTTGCGTTAACCCCTCCTAACAAATATTTATTTTGAGAATTATACGTCCAACCCTTGCATTCGCGAGAAATGGTTGTCAGGTTATATACAGGTACGTACCTATGAAGAAGTATCGTAGCGTCCACTATTGTGATGGACACCCAATTCAGTAGTATCTTGTAACGGAGGTTGTATGAAACGAACTATTCTGTTAACCGGAATGCTGATCGCACTTGGGTTGATCGCATTCGCACCCACCTCGGTCATGGCACAAACTTTGCCATACGATGACCTTATAGATGTCGGGGCTAGACAACGTCCCGTAAGTGAGGACATCCCCTGGTTCCGGGATTCGACTAACAATCCGATTGAGGTCGATTTCTCCGGAAGCAACACTCATACTAACGGTGGCGGTAGCTATTTAGTCAGCATCTCTACCGAGTCGGGCGTCTATGTTCGAGGTCCCTACTCGGGTACGACATCCAGGTATCCATGGCCAAATCTTCAGGAGGACAGTAGTGATGGCAGCGAGTTCTCGATCTGGTGGCATGATGACAGGGAAGACGGCACAGCCTTTTTACAACCTGTCGTCGATGAAGTAGATTGATCTCTTATTAGTTGGCGGCAGGTTATTCAACCTGCCGCCTTTACTATTCAATGGAGGCTTCGATGCGATCCATATTGCTGATTATACTTGCATCACTGCTCCCGGGCATTGTCCATGCGGAATGGCAGTCCTCTATTCATGGCACTCCATCACCAGCCTTTGTCGCCGCAGACTCATCCGGCAATCGAATCATGGTCAACATGAAAGACCGAGCTGGAATCTGGTGGACAGAAGATGGCGGCTTGAACTGGACTCAGATCAATGACCGTTTGACTGAGGATCCAGTTGTCCAAGAGGTACCGTATTGTGACATCGTATCTGTAGGTGCTGCCGCTGATACAATGATCATCAACATCCATCATGGTGATGGCCTATTCTCTATGCCGAGCCAACAATTTCATACACTGGATGGCGGGGTAACCTGGTCCTCATTTCAGGATGTGGTCACAGAATTCTGGCCGGATTCGATAGATAACCTGATCTTCTGGGATCCCGCCATAGTGCTTTCCGATCGTATTTACTATTCACGTGAAGCTGGCTTTGCACTCAGCTACGATGATGCCTAAACCTGGGATATTATCGCTGTTAATCCTTTTCATAGTGTCTTGAATGGTGCCACCTTCGATGAACACGACCCTGATGTGATTTTCATGTACGGTCACTGGAGCCCGGCAGACGGCGGTGTAATAGGTAGTTATGACGGCGGTCTAACCTGGGCGCGTCTGACGGATATGGAAGATTTGACGGGAGTGGATAACGGTTTTATAACCGACGTTTGTCGTGGTCATGACGATCATGTCTACGCTTCAATATTCTGGTATGCTGACCGCGATCATTTTAGTCCCTTCCTGCATTCATCCGACCTGGGTGCGACCTGGGAATGCCTGGGATCAGAAGGTCTCCCGGCTTGGATGAATACGATGCAGGTTCAAGCAGTACCTGAAGTACCGGGCCGGTTGCTGACGGGCGGATATTGGGAAACAGGAGTCTGGGAATCGGAAGATGGCGGACAAACCTGGCATCGATTGCTACGAGGATTACCCGAACGACCAACTGCAATAGAAACATTTTACCGTAATCCCCACAGCGGTCACATCTATATCTGTCTCATCAATATGGGTCTCTGGCGTTCGACAGATTTTGGTGAAACCTGGCATCAGGTACCTTTACCTCCAATAGGAATCACAATTGACAGCTATTATGATCTCGCTTTGATTGCTGGTGAAGGTGGAATGTTGAATGGCTACCGGGGAACTGGGCTTTTCTATGCTGTTGACGATGCCACGGTGTTTCAGCGAGTACCCGAATTTGGCAATGATCAGAATCATGAGGCCTGGAGATATCCGGTCAATTTCACTCAGGACATGCTGCTCACCTCTACCAGGACCCGGGACCTGTGGACCTTGGAACGTGAGCAGGAGATTGTCTATTCCGAGGACGATGGTTCAAGCTGGGAACAGATAGATTGTGGTTTTGAAGGTGCATTTAATCTCACCTCAGTTGAGACTGACAGTGGGCTGGTGCTGGTAGGATGCGCTGACGGGTCAAGTGTGGATGTTTCTCACGATTTGGGGCAAACGTGGCAACATCACGAGCTGAATTTCACTTTTCCGTACTCATTGATGACGGTGGGCGCGGATTTGTACACCGTGCCCTACGGTGATCAGCGAGACCTGGTTCGTTCCAGTGATTTTGGAGAAACCTGGGAGGGATTGGATTTTCCTGAGCCGAACGACTTGTTTGGGCTGGTTTCGCCGATTCTTGCCATCGATGATACTTTGTTTGTTCGAGCGGGTGAGAACTGCTGGGCATATATGCCCGATGCGATGGGGCAAAATCACTGGATCTGGCAGCAGCGCGGTGAAATTGCCTCCCACGTTGGAACCGTCTTTTTTGACTGGGATGTGGTTTCTACACCCGCCGATACATTTCTGGTTGGTAGTTCTCGAATGCATACAATGCTATTCACTTCTCATGATAATGGCTGGACGTGGGAAGATCAGTACTTGGAGATGCCCGGTTTTTACCAGGGAGAAGTGGCAGGGGAACTGGAATACGATCCCTGGCGCGACCGGCTGTGGCTCAACACAAATATGGGTTTGGCATATCTGGACGATCCGACCGCCGCTGTGGGTGAAGATGTGTGGGTGTTTCAACCTGCGACCTACGCAACCCTAAGCGCGTATCCGAACCCCTTCAACAGCGCGACTACGGTGCGTTATTCGCTCACTCAACCGGGTGAAGTGCGGGTGACGGTGTTTGATCTGCTCGGGCGTGAGGTGGCGGTTCTCCATGACCGGGTGGTTACCGCTGGCGAACGTGAATTGTTGTTCGACGCTTCCGACCTATCGTCCGGCACCTATTTCCTGAACCTGAACAGTAACGATCAGACGCTCACTCGTAAGCTGACACTGGTGAAATAGCGGGTTGCTCGGGGTTCGGGGTTCGGGATTCGGGGTTCGGCAAAGCAAATACAAGTACGACTACTTATCGCATTCAAAACTCGTAGCGGTCTCATCTTTTGCTCATGGCTCACAGCTCACAGCTCACCGCTCACATTTCTCTCCCTGTCAATTTTGAGATCTTCCAGGATTTCCCGTAGATCAGATCATCCCCCCAGTTCGCCAGATGACGCAGCCACTTGTTATATCGAATCACCTGTCGGACGCTGTTGTGTAACAAATTGGTCTTGTGCGAATAGGGGCAGACCGCCATGCAGATCCCGCAGTCGCTACCCACCGAACGCCAGTATGCCACACACTTTTCGGTCTGAGTAGGCCATTTTTTCACTCCCCGAATCGTTTCTTTTGATCCGCTACTCAACGAATGTGATGGACAATTGACCGCACATTTCTTGCATATCGTGCAGAAATGTTGTACTCCAAGATCGAGTGGGGCTGATTGAGGTAACTGCATGTCTGTTGTCACCGCGCCGATACGCACCCGGCTACCATAACGATCCGCGATCAGAATGTTGTTCCGTCCGATCTCTCCTAATCCCGCCATCTCTGCTAATGGTGGGAGGATTACCTTGTAGCTTCCATCGAATTGTGGAGTAGCTTGGTGACCCAACATTTTCAACACTGCCGCGAGTGTTTTTGCGATGATGGCGGCTCGGTTATACTGCAATGCTGATTCTCTGTAGACCATAGCTCCCGGCGCATGTTGCATTTTTTCATGATCCATCTCTACCAGAAAGACCAGCCCCGATTCCAACTCTGGCTGAATCGGTTTCCCATAGTTGCGGTCGGAACGTCCATGATGGGAATAGATAAGCGCTTCGGGAATGTGCGTAAATCCTACTGCGACAGCGCCCAGCTCCAGGGCAATCGCTTTCAATTCCGATGGACGGTTTGCGGCCTGTCTGACACGATCTGCCAACACACGAGTTTTGACCTGGTCAACTGTGATCGCGGGAATTTTATCGAAGAGATCTTCCGCCTGTTCAGCAATATTTTCATCGTAGTATTTTGAACCTGGTTGACCCAGAGGTGTCATCCGACGGAGGCTATCATCCACTCGTTTGAATTCAGGACGACGAGCGTAGTAATCGTTGTATTGCGAAGTTCCAGATTTGCGTGCCAGGCGTGCGAACATAGTATCACGTTCATCCACGCGTTTTCGAGGGAGCGGCAAACGTCTGCCCCGCGTGATCATGTGCACCGGCAGGAATAATATGGCCAGAACTAGAACAGCAACTCGCTTCCAAGTCAATGTGAACATATTGAAAACGTACGCTAAGATGAGTGCTGTCTTCAAACGATTGTCTCCAACACATGATTGAAAAAGTGCTGACAATGGTACAGTCTCATCGGGAACTGGGTTTGAGGCGTAGTTGAAGCCGCCACGCAGGGCGAATCTCTCATTGACCAGGTATTCCGCGCCAATGGCGATGACTGTCTGGTCTTTCCAATCCAGCGGCATTTCCAGCTCAAGGTTGCCATCAGGAGTGCCCATCATGGTGTTGATGTTGTCGTTGGTTCCACCAGTGAAGGACATCTTGAAACTCTCCATGGTCGCCGACCAGTTGATCCAGCCAACGTCCACGCCGATGAGCAGGTCATCGGATACCTGGAATGCTACACCTGTGCCAATTTGTTGTGGCCAGGCAAAGTCAATCTCTGCATGGTAACTATCCTGCATTGTGCTGAGCGTATCAATGTTCATGCCGTCAAGCTGTAGATTAACATTATGCATCGCTTCCAGCTGAGATAATGTAGAATCCATGGCCATGGCACCAGCAACCATCCGCCCAAAAGCGTTGCCAAACTTGGCATTCATATCCATACTCACCTCGCCGTCAAACGTAAGGTTGGTCTCGCTCGTATAGGAAAATCCGAAGGTGTTGTTTTCGGACAGATCATACTGGAAACCAGCGGTACCACCGAACCCTATGGCAGTGGCAGCATCTGACATGTCGGCGTAAGCCGTTACCTCAGAGTAGCCAAGTCCACCATCTACAGAGGCTGCGGCAAACATCTGACCGAAAGTCATACCAACACCTGTATCACCCTGCATCGCCAGTGGATTGAGGCTGCAGGGCATTTGCATTTCGAGTGTGGCATAGGAAATCTGGATACCCAAAAAACCAGCGCGGAACTTATCGCTGAACTCGTAGGCAACTGAGGGAGCGAAACGCATCACCGCAATCTACGAATGGTACTTCTGCGGGACAAAAGCATGGACCAATTGTCCGTCCATATAATCGCGAAAGTGTTGTGGTCTACTTCGTCATAGGTAGCGCCCATGCCACCTTGAGCGTAAAAGCTGAGCCCGAATGCCCAGGGGCTGTTTTCGAGCCCATTCACGTATCCGACACAGGGCATGTACTCTCTTCCAAATTAGAAGGACAACTGAACCCGTGCTGGTTGATCAAATGTTTGTAATCCACGACATGAATGTCGTGGGCATGGCAGACAATCGATCTCACAACTCACAACTCACAACTTATAACTCATAATTCATAACTCACAACTCACAACTCACAACTCATAACTCACAATTCATAACTGATTTCTTTTCCTCATACCTCATACCTCACACCTGCATTAGATAGAAACTTCCACCCCTGCTGGTGCGTATCTTCTTCGGACCATAAAGCGAACCCGAGCTACTCTGTGACATCAGCATTACACCACATCCCACAATTCCTCTCCAGCCTGCGTAAACGGCAGAAGATGGTGTGGATTTTAGCTGCAACACTCGCCGTGCTGGCATTTGCAGGACTTATCACCACAGGGGTGATTGTCACCGAGGCGGTCGCCTGGTTTGATCCATCCACACGTGTTCCCCTGGTCAACGCCTCAGTTTGGGTTCTTGGCATACTGGCGGCAGGTCTGGTGGGGTACATCGTCCGTCATCTGGTGCGCGTCACTCATCCTGATGACGAAACTCTCGCGCAAGTGGTCTGGGACAAGGATGATGACATCCGTGACCGGGTTCTCGATGCCCTGGATCTGGCCAGACGACCCGATCCATATAGCAGCGAAGCGTTGCGCACAGCCGCTATCTCTCAATCTGATAAGTTGGCGGAAAACCTTGACCCGGCACCGTTTGTCAATCGTCTGCCGTTGATCCGTGCCACTCGAGTCGCGATGACAGTTCTAGGTGTTCTCATCGTCACCTTCGCCATCGGACGTGGTGCGCTTATTGATAGTACCAACCGTCTATTGCATTCATCTCAGCGTTTCATCAAGCCGGGTACAGTCTTCCTCACCATGGACGCGCCCGACAGCCTTCGCATCATTCAAGGCGACACCCTTCAAATCGCCACCGATGCTCAACACACCCGCCCACGGTTTGTAGATCTCATTCTCGACGAAGGCACCGGCACCGAACAGATACTGCGGATGTCGCCCGACTCATCTGACACCATGCGCTTTATCGCTGAGATCAGCGGCCTGAAACGCGATGTGACCATGTGGGCACGATCCAACAACAAGTCCAGCAGCGATTCGGTGATGGTGCATGTAACTCGTCGTCCACGCATCGCTCGCTTGAACGTGAGCGTACAACCTCCAGCTTATACCGGTCTCGATCCGGTGAACCTGCCGGAAGGAGTTGGGGATCTGACCGCCCTGCCCGGCAGCCGGGTTTCGGTCACCATGAATGCCAGCCGTTCGCTGTCGGAAGCCCGGCTGATCCTTCAACGTGACAATCGCGCTGCCACCGATACACTCACCCTCGAACTCGCGGGACGTATGGCGACTGGTTCCTTCCGGCTGCGTTCGTCCGGCCACTGGTGGCTCGATTTTACCGCCAGCGACAATGTGTCGTCCAGCGATCCATTGGTTTGGACCCTGGGCACCGCTGAGGATTTGAAGCCGCGAGTGCAGATTCATAGTCCCGACGATGGCGCCCTTATTCCCGATGCTCTGGTGGTCCCGCTGGCTGTGAGCGCGGATGACGATTACGGTATCAGCCGTATGCGGTTGAGATTCCGTGTCCATTCCACCATGTTCGAGGCGGACTCCGTATCCGAGGACGAATACTACGTCTACGATCTCCCGATGGAGCAGGTTGGGCCAGGACAGGCTATTGTCGCCATGCGCTGGTCCCTCGCTAATTTGCCGTTATTGCCAACCGATGAGGTCCATTACTTCGTTGAAGTTTGGGATAACGACACCTGGTCAGGGCCGAAACGTGTGCGATCCGAACTGAGACGGCTGGTGTTTCCATCCGTCGAAGAGTTGTACGCCATGACCGACGAACAGGAGAGCGACATCGGCGAGGAGATGGCGAAGGCTTACGAACAGGCAGAGAAGACCCGCCAGGAACTCGAAGAAACCCTCACCCAGCTACGTTCCAACCCGGAGCAGATGTCATGGGATGAGACTCGTGCCCTCCAACAGACCCTTGATGATCAGGAACAGACCCTTCAGCAGATGCAAAAAGTTGCTGAATCCCTCGAACAGATGCAGCAGCAAGCCAGCGAACAGAACTTGATGAGCCAGGAGTTATTGGAGAAATACGAGAGATTGCAGGAATTGCTGGAGGAGGTTTCGACGCCGGAAATGGCGGCGGCGATGGAGAAGATGCGGGAGGCGATGGAGAACCTCGACGGCGAGCAGATGCGTGAAGCCCTCGAGGAGTTGATGCAGAATCAGGATAAACTGCTGGAAGATCTAGATCGCAATCTCGCCATTCTCGAACAGTTGAAGATGGAACGTCAACTCGAAGAACTGGCGCAGCGTGCTGAGGATTTAACCGAACGTCAACAGGAGTTGAGCGAAAAGCTCGATACTGCCGCTCCGCAGGAGATGGAGCGTCTTGCGCAGGAGCAGGAACGTATCCAGAAACAGGCTGAGAACCTGGCTGAAGAAATCGACGAGACCAGTGAAGAACTGGCGGAAATGAATGAGGAAACCGCGGATTCTCTGGGTCAGATTTCGGAGGAGATGCAGTCCGAATCGTTCCAGGCACCTATGGAGATGTCTCAGCAATCAATGGAGCAGGGTCAACGTCAGCAGGCTAAGCAGAACAGCCAGCAGGCTCAGCAGAACATGCAGCAGATGGCGCAACGTCTCCGCAATCAACAACAGGCGATGGTCGCCCAGAATCAGCAGGAATTGGGCGAGGAGATGAGCCGTCTATTCGACTCAATCCTGATCATCAGCCGTCAGCAGGAACAATTGCGTGATCGAAGCAGCACTCTCGGGGTGGCAAGCCCTCGTTACCGTGAACTGGCAGCGGATCAGGAAGGTTTGATCAATGGCATGGGCGCTGTTGATCGACAGGTGGAAGCGTTAATGCGCAAATCGTTCTTCATCGGGGCAACCGTTGCGGGTGAGGTTTCTCGGGCGCGATCCTTCATGGTTAACGCCATTCAACGCTACACCGAGCGCACCCCGCAAGAGGTGACCGGCGCGCAGACTCAGGTTCTCGCTCATCTGCACCGAAGCCTGCGAAATTTGAACCGCTCTCAGCAGCAGATGCAGTCTTCTGGTTCCGGCACTGGCTACCAGGAGATGATGCAGCAACTCCAGGAGATGGCTCAGCAACAACAGCAATTGAATCAGCAATCGGGTGGACAGCAGCCGATGCCAATGCCTGGCGGAGGCTCACCGGGTCAAGGTTCACCCGGCAATAGCGGCATGGCTCAACTGGCAGCCCAGCAGGCCGCACTAGCCCAGCAGATGCGTCAAATGGAAGGTAATTCCCGCTCGATGGAGGAGATTCTGGGCAGCCTGGATGGCATGGGCGATGACATGCAGGAAGTAGCGGATGATCTCCGTGATCAGAACATCACCGAACGCACCCGCCTTCTACAGCGGCGTATCCTCCAGCGTTTGCTGGATAGCCAACGTTCGCTGCAGGAGAGACAATTAAGCAAGCAGCGACAAGGTCAGGTTGCGGACGATATCCGACGGATCAGTCCCGGTGACTTACCGATTGAGACTGAGGATCAGCTCCGTCAACGTCTGCTAAAAGCTCTGGAAAGTGATTATGCGCGGGTTTGGCGTGAAACCATCCGTCAGTATTACCGCGCCCTCGAGCAGGATCGGCAGAATACAACTCAAACGCCGCCGGATCAGTAATAGTTGACTGGAGATATGTTCGATCAGGCCCGTGTTTGCTCGCAAACGCGGATTGTCCGAAGGTTAGGATGAGTGATCGGTGAAGGTCAACGGACGGTATGTCAAAGTGATGGTTTGTCCGCGTTTGCGAGCAAACACGGGCCTGTATCAGCGCGGATCATCCAGTGACTATAGCTGTGGTTATCCCTGCTGGCAGAGCCCGCAGGGGCACCATTTGCGTCACATACCTCTATTCCATCAATTTAGGAACACGCAGTAGTATTCAGTTATAGTCATCCATTCCGTAGATTCACGGATTCATTTGTGTTCACAGGGGGAGTTAGACATGTTGATATTACGAGTGCTGCTGATCGGATTGCTGGCGACATCACTGTTAGTCTTCGGTTGTCGGAAGGCTGAACAGGAAAAACCAGCGTCAGATGTGGTCGAGGTATATGAGGGTTGGACCCTGGAAGATGTAGGATTTGAGGCACCGGAATCAGTGTTTTTTGATGCTGATGCGGACGTGTATTACGTGTCCAACCTCGGTGGTCCGCAACCTCTGGATAAGGACGATAACGGCTTCATTTCCCGGATCACCGCGGACGGTCTGACGTTGGATCTGAAGTGGATTGCTGGCGGAACCGAGGGCATTCAGTTGCATGCACCCAAGGGTATGGATCTCTACGGCGACTGGTTGTTGGTTAGTGACATCGATAGGTTGCGTGTCTTTGACATAAATACCGGTGAAGCGGTGATGGAGATTCCATTACCCGGTGCGACCTTCGCAAATGATGTCTCATCCTCCGAGGGAATCGTGTACGTGACCGATACCGGCACCGAAGGTCCGGGTGCGATCTACACGGTTGTGATAGAAGGTCAGGATGGTCAACCTGAGGTAGATATTCTTGTCCGTGGGGAGGCTTTGCAGAACCCGAACGGTATCCTTGAGAAGCATGACGGTATCTGGATGGTGCCGTATGGTGGCAATAGCGTATTCCAGCTGGAGGCGGACGGATCCTTTGAGGTGGTCGCTCATTCACCGACGGGTGCGCTCGACGGTCTGGTCTTTCTCAACGACGGACGGTTCGCATTCTCGAGCTGGGAGGGCAAGGCTGTTTACACGATGGATTCTGAACACACCATCGAGCCTTTGTTCACTGAGCTGGAATCACCTGCGGACATCGGTTATGACAGCAAGCGCAACCTTCTGCTGATCCCACAGATGATGCTCGACAAGGTTGTTGCAATGCCGGTTGGGTAAGGAATCGTTTGTAACATGCCCCTGTGACCCGCCATCTGTTCGGTGGTTCGCAGGGGTCATCTGGTTCTATTAGGTTGATTAACCCTGTTAACGCCTGCGGCGGTAACAGGGGCATACTCATTTCATGGTGGTGGGTCACATCACCTTCTTCACCACCCACACCAATCCGAACAGCAGCGTCATCACCAGGACAATCGCCGCGCCAGTGGCGAAGTCGAACACGTAGCTGGTGAACAACCCGCCGACACCAGAAACCATCGCCGCAATCGCTCCGACCAGCATCATCGTTCCGATTCGATTTGCGACCAGGTATCCGGTTGCGGCTGGGGTGACCAGCATTGCGGTCATCAGGGCGATACCAACCGTTTGCAACGAGACCACGATTGTCACCGCGATGATCGCTAGGAGTAGAATGTCCAGTCGTTTGACCGGAAGTCCCAGCACTCGTGCATGTTCGGGGTCGAAGGAGACCAGCAACAGTCGTTTGAAGAAGATCGCAACCACGATAAGCAGAATCGTCGCAGCTATCAGTGTACGTATCAACGCGAAGTCGGAAACCGCGAGAATGTCTCCGAAGAGAAAATGGGTCAGATCAATCGAGTAGCTGTTGGTGGTTGAGATCAGCAACACCCCCAGCGCCAGCATTCCGGAGAAAGTTATTCCGATGGCGACATCCTCCTTGAGACGGACATCATGCCTGATCCAGCCGATCATGACCGTACTTACCGCTGCGGCCAGCAAAGCCCACCAGAACAGATTATCCTTGTTCTGATTTCCGAGTAGATACCCTACTGCGACTCCCGGCAGGATGGCGTGTGACAGGGCGCTGCCGTAGAATGACATCCCGCGCAGGACGACGAATGTTCCTACGACGGCGTTGAGCACCCCGACTATTAGTACAACCAGCAATGCCCTCACCATAAATGGATAGCTGAACGCTGCGATAATTGGGTCTAGAAAACTCATCCGTGTCCTCCACCGCAACAGGTGTCGGATACCAGGACTGCACCGTCTTCAGTGCGGACAACGTGCAAATGGCTGCCATAGGTCGCGGTCAGGTTCTCAGTGGTGAAGATGTCGGTCGGTTTGCCATCCGCGATAAGGGTTTTATTGATCAGCATGGTGCGGGAAAACCGTGCCGCCGCGAGGTTCAGATCATGCAGCGCAACCATGACTGGGATATTGCGTTCGGTGAGGGTGTCCAGACAATTGAATACACTCTCCCGCGATGGTGTGTCCAATCCGACCAGCGGTTCATCCATCAGCAGAGCGTCCGCCTTGACCGCCAGGGCACGGGCGATGAGTACACGTTGCTGCTGGCCGCCGGAGAGTCGGTTGATACGTGTTTTGGCAAGATCACCAAGGCTGACGAGGTCAAGTGCGTCCAGAGATTCTCGCTTGGCTTCATGTCGCGAAAGTTTCAGGCTGAGCCCTAGCTGGACAGCATCCAGCACCGACATCGGGAAGGTCCAGTCAAGAGTGGGGCGTTGCGGCAGGAAGGCGATATTCAACGGGTTATTGCTGGTCGAATGCATCAACACCGAGCCAGCCTGAGCTTTTTTCAGGCCGGCCAGGGTGTGGAAAAGTGTGCTTTTACCGGCACCATTCGGGCCAACGACTGCAATCCGTTCGCCCGCATGAACCTGGAAGCTGACATTTTCCAGGGCGACGGAATTACCGTACTGCACGCGCAGCCCTGATACCTCAATCAGCGAACCTTCTCTCACCGGACAAGAGCTCCCGGTCGATCAGAATCAAGGCTCTTGATCTGACGAGAATTCAGTCCCTCTATAATTTGCTCGAGGTTGTACTTCATGTAGTCGATGTAGTCCGTGGCACGTGAACCTGACTCCGCCAAAGAACCGGAATACAAGCGTCGGACTTCGATACGCAGATCGTTGGCAATTCGTTGCGCCACATCATGGTTGATCTCCGACCCGGTGAAGATTGTTGGTACTTTCAATCGTCTGATCAACTCTTCCAGCTGGACCATCCGCTTGGCTGATGATGAGGAGATGGAATCTCCGTTTGGCAAGATGGCGCCTACCTGCGTAAATCCATACTGGTCAGCAAAGTACCCCAGGAATAGATGGTCGGTCACCAGGTGACGAGACAATGGGGGGATTTCTCCCACATGCAGCAGGATGTATCCATCCAGATCAACCAGCTTGCTGTTATACCAGCTTGCGTTGGTGCCATATTTCTCAACGTTCGCCATGTCATGCTTACCAAGCGCTTCCTGGATGTTCGCAACCCAGACCATCACGTTGTACGGATTGGTCCATACATGTGGATCACCATGCGTCGTTTGCATGGGATCGGTTTGAATTTTTCCACTCTCCGGGTTTACCGGATCTACCTGCTCCAGCGTCGCTTCGGCGAAGCGACGATAATCAGACATTTCCCGGAAATGGCGGGGGCGGATGCCATTTGAAACGGAAATGACGTCTGCTTTTGTGCCAGACTGTTCTACCATATCATCAATAAACGGCTCCAATCCGAGCCCGTTGATGAAGATGATGTCTGCTTCAGTTACCATGCGCAAATCACTTGGTGTCAACACATAGTGGTGTGGATCGCCATCATAAGGGACCAGGATTTTCAGATCGATCATATCCTTTCCCACTTCCTCGACCACACTGGCTACGATGCTTGTGGTCGCAACCACCCGAAGCGGTCGACCGAGGGGTGCCTGCTCCTCAGCTTTTTTTCTGCAACCGATGGGCAGGAGAAACAGTACCGCAATAGCAACAAATATCCACCGGTTAGACCGCATGTTTTCTCCTCGCGTGCATAATCATGACTACTCCAGCAATGACCAGGAATACTGAATAAAATGTTCCCCGGCTAAGATAAAAAATCAATGTTGCATCCGGCTCTCGGAACTGTTCGCTAATGATTCGCACCAATGCGTACAGGACAAGAAACTCGCCACCGAGTTGGCCGGGTCGTTCACGGATAACGTTTGACTTCCACGCTCGTATTTGAGTGTACAAGGTACAGAGTAAACCTTCAAGTGCTGCCTCGTACAACTGAGACGGATGCCTGGGTTCGATTTGGCTTATCGGAGTGCCCACGGGTGCGGAAGCTGGAAAGATAACAGCCCAGGAAACATATGAGATCTTCCCCCAGAGCTCCCCGTTAATGAAATTCGCAATACGTCCCAGCATCAGCCCTGGAGGGGTCATTACCGCCATCAAATCCGCGAGACGCCACCAGCTGAGTTTGTAACGTTTTGTAATCCACAATCCGGCCAGGAACACTCCAACGAATCCGCCATGACTCGCCATACCACCACGCCATACTTCAAAAAACGACCACGGTTCACGTATGAAGTTATTGAAATCGTATAGCAACATGAATCCCAGCCGTCCGCCAATTAAAGCACCCAGAACCAGGATGAGCATCACGTCACTCTCCTGTGGCTTGGTAAACGGTGAGAGTCCGACTCGCCGGAACCTCCCTAGCAACCAGAACGCGAATAGAAATGCGAGAACATATGCGAGTCCATAGTAACGTAACCCGATGTCCCCACCGAAATGGATGAGGAAAGGGCTGAGATCGTGTACCCAATAGTCAGTCTGAGCGTTCAAGCCGATGGATTCCTGTGCTCGTGCAGATGATCGGATAAGATACGGTGCGACTCCGCACCTTCGTGAGTTTCATCGGCTAATGACTCGAGGGAATTCATTCTGACTTGAATTGCTAGTCCCAGTTGGCTGCATAGGTGATCACCGTTCGCATTCGTCAATCACACTCCCCGCCCGTCATTGTTGTTTCAATCCATATTCGCTGCTATAATATTTCGATTATCTTTCGTTCTGGATGGATATTTCTCATTTTATGGAGTATATCCTGCACATATGCGTTTTGTAGCTCAATTCAACATCGTCTTTTCTTGAAATTATGAAGTGATACTCGTCAGGGACGCACCCGACGCCATTATGGCGCGGGGTGTGGGGAAAGCGGGACCAGCTTACAGAGCTGGTCAGACTGCTGACATAGTCAAAGAACGCTATCCCAGCCTTGGAATACGACGTGTGTCATTCTGAATTTCGCAAAGCGAAGGAAGCATGTCCTGAACGCAGTGAAGGAAAGATCGTGCTTTTCCAACG
>CAJVXH010000057.1 GCA_913009835.1 uncultured bacterium | reverse complement strand
GGGAGTGTGATACACAAGTGAGTGCACTTGTAGTTATTTGTTTTTTTTTTTTTATTGTTGTTTGTTTTTTTTTTTTTTCAAGCAGAAGACGGCATACGAGATATATCAGTGTGACTGGAGTTCAGACGTGTGCTCTTCCGATCTTGACCGCTCTGTCCAGGGGGAAACCGTCACGGCAGACCAAACCCACCTCCACCCCGGCCTCTATGAGACCTTCGATGGTGTACAGGGTCTGGCGTTCTCCGCCTCGCCAGGTTCGTTCGGTGTTGATCTGCAATACGCGCATGGCGTCGCTGCATCCCCACGTTGAGTAGTATATTGACCAGCGAAGATACACATTCCCGCCATCAGGCCCGCACCTGGGAGAGAACGCATGAACGAAGCCGATGTGATGCAGTTGCACAACGATCTGATTGAAGTTGGTCAGCGGTTGGATGAGCGTCAAATGATTGCGGGTACGGGGGGAAATCTGTCCGTTCGTCTACCGGACGATACCATCCTCATCACTCGGTCAGGGAGTATGCTGGGACGGTTACAGATGAGCGATTTCGTCAGGGTCAATCTGAAAGACGGGTCGGTTTCTGATGGATCCGGCAAACCAACCTCTGAATTGCACACGCATCTCGTGGCATATCAAACTAATCCGAATATTACTTCAATTGTCCACGCTCATCCCAATAGTTGCATCGCCCTGATGTTGAGAGGATGGACACTTGACGCTGTTCCACTGGCTGAGGCGGCTTACTCGCTGGGATCGGTTCCGACCTGTGATTTTGCGGTTCCAGGAAGTGACGAGGGCGGCGAGGTCATCAAGAAATGGGCTGGCAGTAGATATGCCCTGCTATTAGATCGCCACGGCGCGTTTACCTTTGGCAACTCACCATTTGACGCCCTATCTCGGATGGAAGTGCTGGACGCAGTCGCCCAGATTGTGCTGCTGGCTGGCGGTCCCGCTATGTTGAAGCCGATGCACGAGGATGAGGTGGATCGGGTGGTAGAGAATGCACTGCGCTATGGGGTTCGTGGGGAGATGGTTACTGTCTGGGCGGAGAAGGTGAATGGCAGGCTATAGGCTATAGGAAGGGACAGGAAAAGATAGGAACAGACGTGATAAACAGTTGTTGGCCATGAGCTAGGAGTGTTTCCTGACAGGGTTTATAACATGCCCACAACATTCATGTCGTGGATTATCCGCGCTTGACGAGCACTCCCCGGGCCTATCTGTTACTATAGCCTTGTTTTGCTAAAGCCTATCGCCTACCTCACTGAGTCCAGAATTTCAACCTCGACCAGCCACCGGAATCCGCTACCGTAGCCTCTTCCTGTGAGATGACATAGCTGAGTTCCTTCACCTTCTGATTCGCCAGCGCATTCCAGGCTGCATAACCGGGATCGTTTGCGGTGCTGAGGGCGAGAGCTTCCCAGGCATCGAGAGCTTCCTTGATCTCACTTGTCTGTTCGAGCAATGGCGCGAGTTGATACAATGCCTCCGGGTTGCCAGTATCGACACGCAGAGCGTTGCGGTAGGTTCGGATCGCATCTTCTTCCTGCCCTCGAGTTACCAGCGTTGCCGCGAGCGCGAGGTGCACCGACACATTGTTCGGGTCGAGCTTCACGGCTTTTCGGAAGGCGCGAGATGCCCCCGGTAGGTCGCTCTGCTCGAGCAGAATAAGCCCCAGCAGGTAACTCGCATGCGCTAGTCCTGGATCGAGCTTGATAGCGCGTCTCACCGCTTTCTCAGCGCCAGGCAGATCTCCTGCTTCCCGAAGTGCTACCGCCTGATTGAGTCGAAGCCACCCTGCCGGGTCTTCAGACTGTTTGGCAGCCATTCCATAGGCCCAGGCTGCTGGTTCATATAATCCCAGTTGAAAATGTGCGTAACCCAATTCGCTGAAAAGGACTGGGTCATGGTCCCCGTAACGTCGCGCCTGTTCGAGTATCCGCATCCCCAGCCGATATTCACCCTGATGGATCAACCTTATTCCATGATCGCGTAATTTGATCGGACTGTCCAACACCATACTCGGAGGACGATATACACCGGACTCAGTAAACGATCCTCCGGTGAGAGGGATGACAGGGTCGCCATCAGGTGAGGGCGCTGAGAGTTCGCCTTCTTTGAAGAAGATGACCGGATCATCATCGCCAGCCACCCAAGTGATGGCTTCTGCGGCATATGCATTGTCGGAATTCTGATCTATGACTCGCTGCAAAGTCTGGACTGCCTGCTCTCGTTGCCCCAACCGTCCTTGCAGAATACCGAGGGCGATGAGCGACGATTCATGGGTCGGGTCCAATTCTACAGCGCATTCGTAGGCTGTCACAGCCTGCTGCAACGCACCAGTTTCGGCCAGGGCGCGAGCGTAATTTCGCCAGGCGGATGGCATGTCCGGCGCAGCTTCGACACCTCTTCGATAGGCCTCGACCGCCGCCTGCATGAAACCAGAGTCTACCAGAAGTTTACCGAGGGTGCTGTGGGCGGGGTAGAAATCAGGTGCGATGGCGAGGGTTCGCTGCATGGCAGCTATAGCGTCTGACAGATACCCCATCTGGTGAAGAAGTCGGCCCGCCCGGTACACCGCGCGGAAGTGTGTGGGATCGAGTTCAAACGCCTGCCGGTAGCTCTGGTAAGCCTGTTCCAATTCTCCCTGGTTCTCGAATTGACGAGCATCAGAGAACATCTGGTTGGCACGTCCGGAGTCCCTGATCGTCGCGGATTGAGCGGCCTCAGAACAGGCCAGAACCAGCAACAAAACCACAACCACTATAATACCGTTGTTTTTACTCAACATAACTTCATTCCTTCACGCACATACCTGAAGCCCGTACTCGTAGTATCGGCAGAAGGTTGGTTGATCTCGAGCATCTGAGACATGGAGTGAGTCTCTGTTTTATTTTTACTTGTTCAATTTTCCTCTTTTGAGTTTGCCTTTCACGGTAGTATTATGTTCTACGGTTCACCTTGCGGGTCCAATACATTATTCATTCCTATTCTGCCTGCCTGTTACCAGTCAGTTCGGTGTTCCGATTTTCTATATTTCCTCCACAATTGAAGCTTTTGACAGGAGTGTGCTATCATGTCACGACTCACAGCGATGTGCGTTTCCTTGTTCATGTTTGCAAGTCTGGTGTTTGCATCGAACGATACGCCAGCCGATCCCTCTATTCGACCCTACCAGCTGCAATCAAGTGCGGCTGGATTAACCCTGCAGTTTGATGAGATTAACGTTAACTGGCTTGCTGTCGATGAAGGCGGTGAGATGCCGGTACTCGATGGCGCAGGCGAAATCGGGGTTGCTGGTGGTCCCCGTCTGCCCGTGTACAGCGACCTGGTCGCTGTTCCGGAGGGAATGGATCTGGTCCTGTTGAACGTTTACGCACACTGGCGTGATCTGGGATTGCATGAGTTGGCTTTCGACACTGGTCAAGAAGGTGAAACCGCCCGTGATGAGATGATCTTCAACCGTGTTATTCAGGAATCTGAAGAGACTGTGGTTGTCGGAACCACTGGCCGTTGGCGCGATTTGCGGATCGCATCCGTTGCCGTGCGTCCGATGAAGGTTGACCCTGTCAGTGGTCATGTGCTGATCGCTGAAGATCTGGAAATTGAGTTCGGATATGAACCTTCAACGAATTTTGATGAGGAATTCGACCCGCCAGGTGTCAGCGAGGCGATGCTACCGCTGTATGAAGAGTATGTGATCAACGCGCTGGATTTCATCGATTATTCGGAAGTGGTGCGCGGTACATATCTAATGATCTACCCGCCAAACTGGCTGATTGATGTGGAAGCCCTGGCAGAATGGCGCACCAAGACCGGGTTCACTGTTCAGATGGCTTCTACAGATGTGACTGGCAATGATTTCATGTCGATCTACAATTATATTTTCGGCGTTTGTGAAACTGCTGAACCAGCGTTGGAATATGTCGTGCTGGTCGGTGACATGGATGACTACCCGGACATTGCAACAGCGTTCATCGATCCGGGTGTACCAAATCCATACGATCCC
Source organism: uncultured bacterium (assembly GCA_913009835.1). Lineage (GTDB taxonomy): Bacteria > Electryoneota > Electryoneia > Electryoneales > Electryoneaceae > BMS3BBIN04. The sequence goes on along the minus strand of CAJVXH010000057.1, from coordinate 16,148 downwards.
GATATCGCAACCGATCAGAAGTACACCTATTCCTTGACCGGGACCAGTTATGAAGCTGTGCTCCCACGCTTCTTGATCGGACGGATGTCAGTAGACACTCAATCAGAGCTCCGTGCCCTGGTAAACAAGATCAAACAGTATGAGATGACACCTTTCGACGGCAACCCTGACCGCTGGCTGCGTGCCGTTACGATTGCGAACACAACTAGTTCCGTCAGCACTGCACTCACTCAAGATTGGGTAGCATATAAGATGGTGAACAACGGGTTCACTAATGTCGAACAATTGGTTAAAACTTGGTCTTTCGACCCCGGGACGCAAGCTGTAGCTAACGCTATCAATGACAATGTCAGCTGGGTCACCTATCGCGGTTTCGGGAGTCACACCAGTTGGGCTGGTCCGTATTTCTATAACAGCGATATAGACAATCGCATCTTCAACACCGACAATCTGCCGGTAATCACTTCAATGGTTTGTGGCGGTGGGGCATTTGATGAATTGGGTGAGGATCCCTGTTTCGGTGAGAAGTGGATTCGCCACGGTACCCCTTCAAACCTCATGGGTGCTGTCGCCTTCATTGCACCATCCGAAATCGACACCCACACCCGATGGAACAACATGATTTTGGGAGGGTGGTACACAGCTCAGTTTGACCAAGGTTTGAGAACTCTGGGGCAATGCCTGATATCGGCCAAAATACAGCTTTACAACAACTATCCATTGCTGTGGAATCCCAACGGCAGCAACGAAAACAGCGTGTGGTTCTATTTTCATACCTATAACATACTCGGCGATCCGGCGTTACAAATGCGATCAGAGATGCCGAAGAGGCTGGAAGTTGCTCATCCACCGGAATTGATGGAGAACGATACATACGTCGAAGTGTTAGTGCAGGATGAATTCGGAATGCCGATTGACAATGCCATGGTCGTGATCACAAAAATGGCAATCAGATCATCGGTCAGGCCACAACACATCCAAACGGAGTCGCGGATGTTCTCCTGTATGAGGCGCCTGAGTCAGAACAATTGATTGAACTGACTGTAACTCGACCCGATGTTGAGCCATACACCTACATCTTCAACAATGCTGGAAATGGGGTTGTCAACCTGATTGAAATGGATGCCGTGGAGGATGGTTCCGATGCCGCCACAAATGATGATGGTTTCATCAATCCCGGCGAGTTGATCAACCCGGCCGCTTCGCTGGAAGTAGTTGAGGCAGGTGGACTCAACGATGTCATGGTATCGTTAAGTGTTCCAAGTGAATACGCAACACTGGAAACATCATTCCAGCAATTCGGTTCACTGGCGGAAGATGATGTATTCCTCACAGACGATTTGCGAATCCGAATTAACACCTCAATACCCAATAACGCTCGCATCCCGATAAGTCTTCAGATTACTTCGGATGAGGGAAACCAGACTCATCTGGTTAACCTCGACGCCGTTAAGTCCACACAGTTCAACATAGCATCTATCCAATATCAGGACGATTTCTACCCGGGAGATCAATCTGATGTGGACATTTCCCTTGACAACATTGAAGAATTGGTCGGGACCGGATCCGTTACAGGAACCCTGACCATCTTGGACAGCTTCGTCTCCGTTGAGCAGGCAAATGGAAGCTGGCCAGCGATCAATGGCGGCGCGACCAATGTACACATGACCCAGATGTTTGAGGTGTCAGTCGACGCTTCGACCTACCCAGGTCATAAAGCCAGCGGAACTATACTGCTGACATCGGATCGCGGATTTGAGCAGACAATTGAAGTAGAGTTCGTGGTCATGGGTGCCGGGCCCAACACACCCACCGGCCCAGTCGGACCGGCTTACTACATCTTCGAAGACACTGACACTGGATACGAGTTCACACCAGATATGACCTGGGAAACCATCGTCGGTAATGGCGGATGGGATATCGGGCTAGATGATCGTGACAACAATGAGGACGACGTTGTCACAATAGATCTACCATTTGCTTTCCCCTATTGGAACCAGATTTACGACCGTATTTCGGTTTGTTCGAACGGTTGGTTCTCGATGGGCGATTCTGATTTCTATTTCTTCCGTAATCGTCCGATTCCAGGTCCGCTGACCCCCTTCGCAGGCATCATGCCATTTTGGGATGATATCGTTTTCGACAACAACAATTCAGGCGTGTACGCAAAATATGATGAAGTTAACGGTTGGTTCACCATTGAGTGGTACCGTGTCTGGCACTACAGGGACATGGATTGGTGGGGCAATTTTAATGGACCACCGATGTATTTCCAGGTCCGCCTGCTTGATCCAGCTGTACATGGTGCTCCCGGTGATCTCGGGATGATAGCAATTCTCTACGATGACATTCACAACCAGGATATCAATGAAAATTACCTGACCATGGGCATAACCAGCCCGGACGGTCGTGAGGGTTTGCAGTACGAGTTCGGCGATGTGCCAGCACCCACTGCGTCCGGAGTGGAAGATGGTCGTCAGCTGATGATTGCGGCGGCCTACTCACAGGAACCGGCACATCTGAGTTTCACTCCCCCATTGATCCAGATGAACGCTGAAACAGGTCAAACCGATGCCAGCGAACTGATAATCACTAACGAAGGCGGCAGCTCCGCAACCTTCGACATCTGGCCGGAGGGAATCAACGCGTCGTGGGGACTCCCGGATGAGATTGATGATTTCGGAGAAGCGGATGATCGTGGATACCGCTGGTATGATTCCCGGGAAGAATTTGGACCCGAATACCAATGGATCAACAACACACAACCCGGCAACCTGGTCGCGGTTAATGCCGGTAACGCCGATGGATACGGCTCGCTGTCTGAAGAGATTCAACTCCCCTGGGCATTTGATTTCTACGGCACAGAGTACAATAGCCTGTGGATTTGTGAGAGTGGATATGTAATGTTCGATGAGCCTGGCGTTGCATACGGCTCAAGTTCAAACACCTCTCTGCCACGTCCCTACGCACCAAAACCAGCAATCTTCCCATATTGGGACAACATTGGCACCGACGAAGGTGGCAACATATACGCTAGTCAAACTGGTAACGCCTTTATAATTACCTGGAACGATCTGCATCACCTGGAATGGGAGACGGATGACGGCCCATATCGATTCCAACTGGTTCTTACCAGAGATGGCGCGATTCACACCCAATACGCTGATATGAATGGTGATGTCAACAGCGCAACCATCGGCATCAACGACGAAAATGGCAGCAGTGGATTGCTGACAGCTTTCAACACCGGTGTCCCATCCTTCCTCGAAGATGAACTGACAGTCCGGTTTTCACCGGGCCTCCCCTGGTTGACGACGAATCCGGAAACACACAGCCTGAGTCCGGGAGAATCGATCACAGTGCAGTTGATCGCAGATTCAGATGGACTTGATGCTGGTGTTCAGAGCGGACGTCTCCTGCTTCTCAGTATACTCAGCGGAGAATCCCATGCGATTCCAATCGATTTCCTGGTCTCGGATGATCAGCTGGGCTATGCCCCATCCCTAAGCGACATGGGCGGTGAATCCATCGAAGCGGGTGGCTCGTTCCATTCGATTCCGCTGGACCCATACGTGGAAGATTGGGATAACGCGGACGATGAGTTGACTTGGACCACCTATGGGTCAGACTCCTTGACGGTCAGCATTGACGAGAACCGTGTCGCATCCATAACTGCCGACCCGGAATGGGTGGGTCCAACCACTGTTTACTTCCGAGTTAACGATCCCGAACTGAACAACGCCTTTGTCGCAGTCGTCTTTGATACTGAGGACAACAACGACGCACCAATCTTTATGACAGCCTCTCCGGACGCTCTCGGATTAGTAACGACTGGAACTACAGTCACTTTCAGCGTCACTGCCGATGATCCAGAGGAGGACGATGTCAACTTCGAGTGGTATCACGATAACTCCCTGGTCGGATCTGGAAACAGCGTTGATATTCTGTTCGAAGATCTTGAAGAAACGACTGTGCGAGTGGTGGCTTATGACAACTTCGGTGAGAATGAAGATCTGCAGTGGACTGGACTGGTGACAGACGTCAGTGTCTGGGATGAGACCGAGGAGCCACTTCCGGACACGTTCACCATTGAATCGATCTACCCCAATCCATTCAACGCGAAAGTCGTCCTGAGCTACGCGCTGCCAAGTAGCGCGAATGTACAACTGGTTGTTTATAACCTGCTTGGGCAGGAAGTTACACGACAGATCCTGTCAGCTACTCCTGCCGGACGTCACCAGATTGTACTTGATGCCACACGGTGGGCCAGCGGACTGTATTTCATGGATTGGAGAGCTGGAGATGTGCGCCAGATTCGAAAAGCGGTACTGCTGAAATAGAATTCGGCTATACAGCATGCTATATTAAAGTCTGGACCTATGGTTCAGGCTTTATCTATTTTCAATTTCAGGCATTGGCAGCTCTATGTCGATGGAAACGCAAGGAGCACAGAGCATGGGACGCAAGCAGGTAGTATTGACCGCATTGTTGCTGCTGGCCATTGTTATTCTGACAGGATGTCCAGGGAGCAACCCGGCAGCTCCAATCAATAATACAAGCAGGAATTATGGCCCGCCCTTTAATCCGATCATCTTCAATGACGGAGCGGGCTTCCTGGCGACAATTTCTTCTGATGTACTTACAGAGAATCCGGACTATGTCGATGGATTCGGGCTGAATGAGGCCATTTCAGACATGGCATACGGGTTCCTGATACGACCCAACTCTTCTGAGGCTAGTTCGGATTTTGCAGCCTTCGACCTCGATACAGAGATGCTGCACGTGGTGGATAGTCAAGGTTCAGTGACCTCTTCCTACTTCGATGGCGATGCTGCAGAAGAGAACATGTTTGCGTTCTCCAATGGGGGGTCACGGCTGGTATATGTGCGTGCTGTGAACAACCAACATCAGCTGATTTATACTGGCATCCTGGTTGATGTATTTTATGAAATCACAACGATTGCAAGTAGTAGAAGATTTTTTGGCCGCCCGACGATGTCTTCCAATACGAGTATCGCGATGATGTCGATTGATGCCAACCAGCAGACCAGGATTGAAGTCTACAACCTCGAGGGAACTATTGAATATCAACTTACCACCCCGGTCAAGGCCCTGACCTATTCCGATGACGGTGACCACCTCGCCTGGTTTGATGAATCAGCCCAACCTTCACTCGTGATTCGCAATTCATCATTGTCCACCGAAATATGCCGCAGAGATTTCAGTGTTTATGGAGATCGTGCCTCAGCACTCTCATGGTCCCCAGACGACAACAAGATAGCCTTCTTCGCAGAAGCGACTGACATGACGGGAAGCCTTGTTATCTATGACCGTTTAAGCGAAGACATGAATGAGATCCAATTCGATGGCATCTATGTATTTCCTGAAGGGGACGACAAGCTCTGGGCACAACCGAACTGGAATGAATCCGGCACTGAACTTGCATTCGTAGTTCTGGATGAAGATCAGGACGGTGAATTATCGTACAACGTTATCAAGGTGGATCTGAACGGAAACACGATCGTGCTGTATGAAGGTGTGGGCGAAACTCAGTATGTGGGATGGATGAAGTAGAGTAATGCTGGACTGACAAAATCAACGGTGCCTTTACAGGCACCGTCAGTGTGTTGACAAACCCCCGTATTGGTCACAGGGTGTCATTTTGAAGCCGTCGTCAGTTTGACGGCTGAAAAAGATCGAACTTATAAACCGTTGGAAAAGCACGATCTTCTTCATTTCGCTTTGCGAAATTCAGAATGACACACGTCGTATTCCAAGGCTGGGATAGCGTTCTTTGACTATGTCAGCAGTCTGACGGTGCCTTTACAGGCACCGTTTTCAGTTAATTGTATGCGATGACAAATCGATCGAGATCCGCATAATCCCGATGCAGTTCAGTGCGTTTAGCCCATTGAGAATGCAGAGCTACCGCAGCCTTACCCTGCCCGGAACCAATCTCACCAACAAAAGCCCCGCCCGGAGATAACCAGTTCTTCAACCGTCGAGCCAGATTTCGGTGGACATCCAGTCCATCATCGCCAGCTTCCAGAGCGACTTTGGGTTCGTGATCCCTGATATGCCTCGGAAGGTCATGCCACTCATGAGTCGCCACATAGGGCGGATTTGACAGAATCAATGGAAATGGATGAATCGGTGGTTTGAAGGTGACGCTGAAAGCATCGTCCTGTATCAACCACAAATGGTCGCGGTGTTCACGCTTCGTGATCGGATTGAGAGAGGTACGTTGCAGCAGCGCCACGTTGTCAGGCAGATCGGCAGCAAGCTTTTCACGTTCCGGATCAGCACGAAAGAAACCCTGATGGGCAGCGTTCGCAGCAGTATTTCGAATAGCTTCCTCCGAAACATCCACTGCGACAATTTCATGAGCTATCCGTTGCTCAAAAAGTGCCAGGGTTATAGCCCCTGAACCGCAGCCGATGTCCATTGCCATACGGACACCATCACCTGAAATCCGCTTGGCGTGGTCAATCATCAATTCCGTCTCAGGACGTGGAATAAGAACCCCAGGCCGAATTTCCATCTCAATGCCGTAAAACTCGGTTAATCCGGTGACATACTCCAGCGGTTCGCCCTTGATCATTCGATCAAGCAATTCCTCAAAGGTATCTAGATCGCTATCTTTAATCGGCAATTTCGGGTGCAAAAGCAACTGGTAGCGCTTGATATTAAGCACATGAATCAGGAGTAATTCGGCGATGGAACTCGCTTCCTCCCAACCGACTTCATCGAGCCTCAGGGTAGAATCTAGAAGTAATTCACTGCGAATCATCTGAAAATCCCGTCGATCAAGATACACCTTCACGCAAACGATCTTCAGAATCGCGCAGACGAAGAGCGTCAATAAGCTCGGTCAGATCGCCGTCAAGGATGTCATTGAGACGATAAAGGGTGAGGTTGATCCGGTGGTCGGTAACTCGCCCCTGAGAGAAATTGTAGGTGCGGATCTTCGCGCTGCGATCGCCTGATCCTATGAGTAACTTGCGACTCTCGGACCGTTTCGAACGCTCTTCCTCCAACGCTTTCTCGTACAGTCGCGAACGCAAAACCCGCATCGCCTGCGCCTTGTTCTTGTGCTGGCTTTTCTCATCCTGGCAGGATACCACCAGTCCTGTGGGCAGATGAGTGATGCGGATGGCAGATTCAGTCTTGTTGACGTGCTGCCCACCTGCACCGGAGGCACGGAAAGTGTCTATGCGCAGATCGCCATCATTGATCTCCACATCCACCTTTTCTGCTTCAGGCAGGATTGCTACTGATGCTGCGGAGGTGTGAATCCGACCCTGTGATTCGGTTGCGGGGACACGCTGTACCCGATGTACGCCGGATTCGAATTTGAGCAGACCGTAGGCACCCTCTCCCTTGACCGAGATGACGACCTCCTTGAATCCGCCCATATCACTGCCGGTCCCGGAGATGCCCTCCATCCTCCAACCCTGACGCTCACAGAAACGCTCATACATTCGAAGCAGATCCCCGGCAAAAAGTCCAGCTTCTTCACCGCCGGTGCCAGCCCGGATTTCGAGAATGGCGGTTTTTTCATCAGATTCATCCGGCGGGACCAGCGCCAGCTGCAAACGCGTTTCCGCCTGCTCGGCCAGGGGTGCCAACTCCTCTACCTCAGCCACCGCCAGCGCGTGCATCTCTTCATCGTCACCAGTCTCAGCGGCGAGCTCACGCGCACCCTTCAGCTCATTTTCCAGTTTCTCATGATTGCTCGCAGCGTTGATGACTTCTTTCAATCGACGGTGCTCCCGTCCCAGACGGGTCATGCTGCGAGCGTCCGAAACGATGGAAGGATCAGACATCTTGGTCTCTATGTCGCCCAGACGTTCCCCAGCCAGGGATATCTGGCGATCAATTAATTCCCGGTTTAGCACCATTGAACTCGAAGATGAGTTGGTATTGACTCGCGGAATCAGTCGCCTTTCAAGAGACTGGTTTCCATATCTTGTCGGGGAATATAGGGATTGGAAACGGTGCTCATACAGCCCCTCTCCCAAACGTTAGACTAAGTGAGAACAGGAATATGGTCGGACGAATCATCGGAACGATAGTTCTGATCCTGATATTGGCACTTATCTATCTCGCACCGCAGGGATTGCTGACCAAGCCCACCCTTGAGGAAATGAGCGCGGGTCCATTTCAACTTCGTGACCTGGAGACTGTAACCATGTCTGAGGCGACCAATCGAATAATTGATCTCGCATTTGAGGACAGTTTGCTGCAAGCGGGGTGGCTGCCATGCCTGATCAATGAACAGCTGGTATCGAGTGTGGAATCTGTGCAAGTCGGATTGTTCTGCGAGAACCGTGCATCTGGAGAATCAGATACTATCGTCGATGGCGATGAAGACGTTCACTGGCCTGAAGAGGAGTACCTGATCGCGAGCTTCCCATACCGTGGGAAGCATTCATTGATGCTGGGTTCGTGGAAGGTCTACCGTGGCCTGCTGCATGAAATATTGAAACGTAGACTAGCACCCGGTGCCGTGCTTGAAGTGTTCGATACAAATGCTGAGCAGATTCGTTACTTGATGCCTGTTGAGTAATCTGTGTTTATACAGGCCCGCGTTTGCTTGCAAACGCGGGCAAGAAAGCGCGTCATCCTGACACCGAAGGGGGAAGGATCTCTGTTTTGACCTCATGATTATCCCAGACATAAATGTCTGGGGCACGACACTATAAGTCATCCTGAGCGAAGCGAAGGATCTCGGTTATAACCTTTTGATAATCCCAGACATAAATGTCTGGGGCACGACACTATAAGTCATCCTGAGCAAAGCGAAGGATCTCTGTTTTGACCTCATGATTATCCCAGACATAAATGTCTGGGGCACGACACTATAAGTCATCCTGAGCAAAGCGAAGGATCTCGGTTATAACCTCATGATTATCCCAGACATAAATGTCTGGGGCACGACACCACAAGTCATCCTGAGCGAAGCGAAGGATCTCGGTTATAACCTTTTGATAATCCCAGACATAAATGTCTGGGGCACGACACTATAAGTCATCCTGAGCAAAGCGAAGGATCTCGGTTATAACCTTTTGATAATCCCAGACATAAATGTCTGGGGCACGACACTACAAGTCATCCTGAGCGAAGCGAAGGATCTCTGTTTTGACCTCATGATTATCCGCGTTTGCGAGCAAACACGGGCCTATTATCGAACGCTTTTGACTTACAACTCTTCCCTCAGACGATAGTAATCGCTGTCGCGTTTGTAGAGTACCAGTGCTGCGCCATCCAGCTGAGCAGGCTCTTCGACGAGGAAACCATTATTCGCAGCCCACATGTGCACCCAGCTATTCCAAACGGGCCGAGCAGTGTCATCAACGATGATAACGCTGTTATCGTGAAACTTGTCTGCCAGCAGTGAGAGTGCGGGTTGACGGGTGCCTTTGTCCTGAGTGTCGGGCGGACCATCTACGAGCATCACATCAATGCGATCTATATCCTCTAATATCTTCGTGTCATACCACTGGACATTTTTGCCTTCAATCTCAATGGTAGTCAGTGGCGAGTGACGAATTTCAGTGCGGTGACCTACCCCATGCTGATGAAGATCGTACTTGGTGTGTTGCAACCACTTCTGTTCATGATCAAACGCTATCACCTTCCCGGATCCATTCTTCTCGAGCTGAAGCGCTGAGAGCAGTGTCGAAACTCCACTCCCGAATTCGACCACGACCTCCGGCTTCATCTGACGGATGATCTGCACATAATGAAGCGCTACCTGTGGCTTCAATGCCCAGCCGCCAAGAGTTGGAAAAGCATGCTCCGGCTTGAGTTCTGACTGTAATCCGAAGAGAGCCTGCATTTGAACGTGGTTAGCCTGAACAACTCGATTGAGATTGACCACCCGCATAATGAGCTCGATCAACAAACCTATGACCAGAAACAACGCAAGAGCCGCACCGGCAACCACGCCAGACACCTTCTTCTTTCGTTGGAAGGCTTGGACAATCAGCCACCACACAGTTGAAAATGAGGCCAATGATCCCAGCATCTTCGGGGTAAAACTTGTCCGTTGCAGCAGGCGTGCGCAGTTCATGAAAATGGTCCTGTTCAATTTCAAATGCAAAGTGACGATCAGTCTGAGCGGCAAATATAGGAGAATATGAGCTGGTGTTGAAGCCCGGCTCCCAGTGGACCATTGCAGCTAACCAAAATCTATTGGCTCGGTAATTGAACCGGCTGGCATACCCTGGCGTTGAGAAGCTAATACGCTGTCAACACGATAGAGGATCATCGAACGCTTTTCGTTGAGAAAAGGTTCTTCGATGACAAAGCCGCGTTCCTTCGCCCAGCCATGAACCCAGTCACGCCATCTTGAACGATTACCATCATCAACAATTATGACAATATCATCGCTGAATCGCTGGGATAAATATGTCAACCCGGGTCGACGGTTGCCGGTATCCTGAAGGTCACGGGGTCCGTTAATCAATAGCATGTCTATCCGTTCGATATCTGCAAACTGATTGGGGTTATACCAGCGGGCAGTCTCATCCTCAACCTTCAATGGCTTCAACTCGGCATAGCGTACTTCGGCAAGGGATAGAACCTGGTGCTCAAGCAGATCGTCCCGCGTTTTGGAAGCCAATTTCTCGTTATCATCCAGCGCAATGACCCGTCCCGATCCATTCTCACGAAGCTGCAATGCAGCGAGAATAGTAGACACACCACAGCCCAATTCGACAACCATGTTCGGGCGTACTTGCTTGATGAGACGGACATACTCCAGCGCCGTATCCGCGCTAATTGCCTCAGATCGCAACATCGGAATGGGAGCGTCCGGCTTCAACGTGGCATAGAGTCCAAACATGGCTTGCAACTGTCGCTCGTCATGAACAGACCTTCGCTGCAAGTCAGCCGTGCGCATGATCAATTCAGTGATCATCAGAAAAGCAGCAAACACCAGAACCGCTTCAGCAACCAAACGTCCAGCATCGCCGAGCAGTTCGGTCATTGCGACTGCGAATGCCCACCAGGCTGCGGTCAGGCCGATGAGGAGCAGGATCACTAAGGTGTTGATGAACGGTTTCTTCATTCTTATAGCTGCCAGGGTTTCAGACGGTTGATGCTGGAAGGTGGAAAGTTAACACTCAAGGCGCATGCATCAAGGGGAACTCGCCCCTGGTTGGGGCGCGGATAATATAATTAATCGCTCTCTGGGCTTGGTGGTATACGTAATATGCTGTACCTTCCACCTTCAAATACCGCAGGGAAACCCGTACAGGGTCAAGGGAAACTAGCTAACAGGCAGGGATCACATGGCCGCAAAACAGAAGATGAGTCCGTTTCCACGTACGTTTTACGTGGCGAACGTGATGGAGATCTTTGAGAGGATGGCGTGGTACGGTTTCTTCGCCGTCAGCTCATTGTACATGACCAGCCCGATTGTACAAGGCGGACTGGGATTTGACAGCATCCAGCGTGGTATTCTTCAGGGTGTTATCCCCTTCCTGCTCTACCTCTTACCGGTAATTACCGGTGCTTTGGCGGATCGGTACGGATATCGGAGGATGTTCCTCGTCGCCTTCGCGATCATGACCCCCGCGTATTTCATCCTGGGTCAACTCCACAGCTTCTGGATGTTCTTCGGAGCTTTCACGCTGGTGGCGGTTGGTGCAGCGACATTCAAGCCGGTTGTGGTCGGAACAGTTGGTCGTTTGACCGACGATTCCAACCGTGGAATGGGCTTCGGCATTTTCTACACAATCGTCAACGTCGGTGGGTTCATTGGACCGCTGGTCGCTGGTTATGTGCGTGCCATTTCGTGGGACTTGGTTTTCGTCATGTCTGCGGTCTGGATAGCAATCAACTTCATCCCGACCCTGTTCCTCTACAAGGAACCGCCCGGCGGTTCGGAAGAGAAGAAGAGCATCAAGGAGGTGCTGGTCGGTGCCCAGGAAGTGTTGGGTAACGGTCGATTCGCATTGATCGTCGTCCCGATCCTGATCCTGGTGATGATCGCTGGTGGTGGCTGGATGAGGTGGGCCATAGCGGGCTACGGCATTCTCGCTTGGATCATTGTCAACCTGCTCTGGAATTACGGTGTTAAGAACGCCAGCGAATCAGCTCCGTGGTTCGGACAAAAAGCGAAGATCGGCAACTGGCCGTTCGTATTCTACCTGCTCATCCTCTCCGGATTCTGGGCATCATTCAACCAGATTTTCATCACCCTGCCTGAGTATATCCGTGACTTCGTGGATACCGGCAACCTGGTAGCCATGTCCGGCATCTTCGGTCACGGCTTTGTCAACTTCATTGCCAGTGTGAACATCGAACAGGCTGCGGCCGAGATCCAACGTCTCGCCGGCCATTATCCATCCGTGATTCCCGGTTCGGAACAGGCTCAGGCATTGTTCTACGAGCTCGTACACTACAAGGTGCGGGTCCCGATACCTGAACTGGTTGCGACTTTCAACGGTTTCGCAGGCACGGTTGATGCAACCACTGCCACGGCGTTGGCAAATGAGTGGGCGGATAAGTATAGACAGGTGAATCCGGAGTACATTGTCAACCTGGACGCCCTGTCCATCGTATTCTTCCAGATTCTGGTCAGCTTCATCATCCAGCGCTGGAAGCCATTCCCGGTACTGATCGTTGGTACTATCGTCGCGGGTACGGGTATCGCATTGAACTCGATTGCAGTGACGGGAGCGTTGACCATAATGGCGATTGTCATCTTCGCATTCGGTGAGATGATCGCATCTCCGAAATCACAGGAGTATGTCGCTAAGATCGCACCCAAGTCCAAAACAGCCCTCTACATGGGTTATTACTTCGTATCGGTGGCACTGGGTAATCTGTTCGGTGGTATTCTGTCCGGCTGGGGTTATCAAGTCGTTGCGAAGGATATGAACAACCCAGCCCTGATGTGGATCATCTTCGGCGCTGTCGGATTCATGACTGCGATTGCGTTGCTGTTCTTCAACAAGTTTGTGGTGCCGAAACTGGAATTGCAGGAGCAAACTACTTAACATGAATTGATTTGAGCATTGCGGAATACTACGGTCTGTCCCCGGATATTTGATTCGAGGACAGACCGTTTTTATTTGTATGAATTGAAGGAGAGCGGTGGTTGGCAGGTCGCGAGAGGGAAAAATATTCCGTACTTCGTTTTGTAATCAAGATGAAAACTGTTTAATATTAACCAGTTGGGAATAGTAACCTGTAGTTAGCATTTTTATTCAAGTAGCCTTTGGTATATTCAGGATGTGATCAGGAGCACAGATTCTAATATGCTTGCTATGTAAACTCAAGCACGAACTGGCTCAAGGGCAGGAAAATGCAGGTTAAATTCTGGGGAGTGCGAGGGAGCATTCCGACACCACTAAGTCCAGGCGAGGTAGAGGCGAAAGTCATTACCATGGCTGAGGATGTAGTGAGTGCTGGAATTACCGACCCAAACGAGGTCGCTGGCTACCTCCGCCGAAAATACAGCATGCTGCAACGCGCCACAGTGGGCGGTAATACCACCTGTGTCAGCGTTGAATGGCCCGGCGCGACGATAATCCTCGACGCCGGAAGCGGGATACGTCTCCTCGGCGAATCACTGATGGACGGTCCTTGCGGCAATGGTGGAACAGAACTGCACCTGCTCTTCTCGCACACTCACTGGGATCACATCCAGGGATTACCCTTCTTCGCACCACTGTTCCAGCGTAACATCCTCAACATCTACGGTTGCCATGACGACATTGAGAAACGTCTGCGTTACCAACAATCCTATGACTATTTCCCCATACCGTTGGAATCCTTTCTCGCTGAATTGAAATTCAATCAATGCGTCCCGGACAAAGCTGTCGATTTGCCCGGCGGAGGACGGTTCATCCCTCACAAGTTGAACCACCCAGGCGACTGTTACGGCTATCGAATTGAGCACGAAGGCAAAGTTATGGTGTTCGCAACCGACAGTGAACACAGTCCGAAAGATCGTAACGATGATCACGACGTTGTGGAGTTCTTCCGTGATGCCGACTTGGTGATTTTCGACAGCCAGTACACGTTGGAAGAGAGTATCATCAAGGAAGATTGGGGACATTCCTCAGCGATAGTCGGGGTGGATCTGGCGGCACGGGCCAATGTTAAGCAACTGGCCTTGTTCCATCACGATCCATCCTATCCAGACAGCTTCGTACACAATCTGCTGATGAAGGCAAATACCTATCGTCACTCGAATTATAACGGTATCCCGTTGAAGCTGTTCATCGCGACCGAGGGTGAAACGATCACCTTGTAGGGCTGGCTTGTCGTTTGAGTATGAGGCACGTCATGATAGCATGATGACTTATAGAATACTACTGCTTGTCTCTAGTTTCTAATACTTTACGCAAGATGATCGTATATACAATCAACCATATACCTATTACCAAGAACACTATTGAGAGAAAGTTTACTCCTCGTCCCAAAATGTTATCATCTGTGTTCCACGTTAACGCTAGATGTCCCAATCCGCCGAATATGATTTTCTTAGTGTTGATATATTCGGTATCATCTCCATCCATATTGGAGAGCGTATATGTACTCACTGTAGAATCCCTGGGGACAAATTCGATAGTTAACATGCCTTTCGATATCCAATCACCCATTAGCATACCAACATCATGGTCATTAACAAACGAATCATATACTGATGGCAATAGTTCTTCATAAAACTCCACCCTTGGAATCAATGCTCCTCGAATTACATAGGGAGGTCGTTCGACGCTAGGATGTGCATAATATACATATGGATAATTAAAAGAGTGATTGACATCAACTATAAACGGTATGCGAGACATTTTCTGGGAACTATCAGCCCATTTCAGGAAGAACTTGTTCAGATTTGCATTTATGGAATCGGCAAGTACCAAAGGAATACCCGATGGGAGCTCCGAGTCCTCAGGAGTCCACGCAAATGTACGCCGTGTCTCATTCGGAGCAACTGGTGAAACCAATCTTTGATAAATATATTCTCTAAACATTGTCCCCATCAGCCTGACAGTCGCATCATTCGGATGACTATATCTCAGATATCCTCCCATCATAGTTTTACCAATACCAAACAGTAAAACAGAACCCGCAAATAATATGACGACAAATATTGTCTGAATGATTCTGCTGTACTTCAATAGATTACTGCTATTCTTCTTCTCTTCCACCATGATAAACCTGTCCCTTCGGCCGCATTATAGTGTAGGAATCCATCATTAGCCTATATATACTTATATAGTATATATGCCCATAATAGTATCTATCATATCGTCTGTTAATACAACATAGTATATATTCCTCACACTATCATCTACTTCATCCTCATCACTTAAGAAACCCCAACCGTCACATGGACATTGGTGGTCATCGCTACATGGATTTCCCATACTTGTACACCCATCTGGTAGCGATTCTCTTGGCTGAGGTTCGTTTTTTGGCATCACCAAACCCAATGCATGCGACAGGGGCGCCATGTAGCGCTTCACTGTGGCGGGTGCCTTACCGGTTGCTGAGAGGTTATCCCGCTGTTCAGCAATCATCGAAGGGGTGACATCATAAATCAGGTAACTACCGATAGCAGATCGCCACCATTTTAGCTGTCAGGTCTGGTTGCGGCAATCGAGCTTCTGGGGGATATAGTCGCGAAGATATCGGTCGATCAACTCGGTGACGGTGTGTTTTCGAGTTTCGGATGTCTGGAAGTAACGACCTTGGCGGATGTTTGCTTCAGTCTGCTGTGCCCACAGGCGTGCATCTGTTAATCGTTTGAATGTCGCTGTTCTAGTGGGATGGCCCTTTAGGCGCACAGTGACCTTATGGGATGTTTTGCCATCTTTGCTTTTTCGTTCTTGGATTGTTGCCACGAACGCTCCCGATATGCACAGCACCTGCCAGAACACCTATAGTGATGCTCGAAACTATTGCCTCATGTTCGCGAAGTCAGTTCACCATCGGGGCTCGGGCTCGGGCTCGGGGCTCGGAAAACAAATACAAATGCAGCCTCCGGTCAACATACTGACCCTGTCTTTTCTCTTGCTCATAGCTCATAGCTCACAGCTCACAGGCTTGAGTGATTCGTGTGGACAAGCCGGATTTATTATGAGGCATTCTCTTCAAGAACCAGTGTAGTATTGACAGAGGAT
>CAJVXH010000056.1 GCA_913009835.1 uncultured bacterium | reverse complement strand
TTGTTCTTTGTTTGTTTTTTTTTTAATGATACGGCGACCACCGAGATCTACACTCTTTCCCTACACGACGCTCTTCCGATCTATGAGCGATGGCTGGTTGTTCTGGACCTGCTACAACTCAGAACGTGAGTTCATCGAAGGCGGTAAGCTGGAAGTTACTGCGTCTCAGCGCGACAAAGACTTCGTCCTCATGATTGACTGGCGTGCGGCCGAAAAAGCAGTCCGCGACGGTAAGTCGCAAATGATCAAGGGCGCGCCGGTTCTCGATCCGCTTACTGCTCCGGGTGTCGCCTACTTCTTCCCGCTGGCCAAGTCCCCGCACGGTGTAGATGTCAGCCCGTCCGGTCAGTGGATCGTTGGTTCCGGTAAGCTCTCGCCGACAACGACCGTGTTCAACATGGAGAAGATCAAGACAGCGATTGCGGCTCAGGATTTCGAGGAAACCATTGATGGCATCCCCGTCTTGAACTACAACTCAGTCCGCGAGGCAGAGATTCCGGTTGGGCTCGGTCCGTTGCACACGCAGTTTGATAACCGTGGAAACGCCTACACCTCACTGTTCATCGAAAGCGCCGTCGCAAAGTGGAAGCTGCCACCCTATGAAGACGGTGTGGACATGAACCAGTACGTCCTGGATAAAATCCCGGTGGCCTACAACATCGGTCACCTCGTCACCGCCGAAGGCGATTCGAGATCGCCGGACGGCAACTACCTGGTCGCACTCAACAAGCTGTCGAAGGGACGCCACCTCAGCGTGGGTCCATCAATTCCGGAATCAGCCCAGCTGATTGACATTTCCGGTGAGAAGATGAACCTGCTGTACGATGCCTTCACCGAGCCGGAACCGCATTATGCGGTCATGATCAAAGCGGACAAACTGGATCCGATTGAGGTGTACAAGAGGGACGATCCGAATTGGCCACATAATCCCGACGCTATCTGGAGCACTGAAGAAGCTCGTGTCGAGCGCAATGGCCGCAACGTTGAAGTCTGGATGATGGCCGTACGCTCATTCTTCGCCCCGGATGTCATTCGAGTGCGTCAGGGTGACACCGTCACCATTCACGTTACCAACATTGAGCAGACACGTGATGAGCTGCATGGTTTCGCCATTAACAATTATAACATCAACCTCGTCGTTGATCCGGGCGAGACGAAATCGGTGACGTTCAAAGCTGACCAGAGCGGCGTCTTTGCCTTCTACTGCACCAACTTCTGTAGCGCATTGCACCAGGAGATGCAGGGATACATGCTGGTAAAATAGAACTGTTTTCACTATTCCCGGTGGGAAACCAAACCCACCGGGAAGATCAACTCAGGTGTGATCATGTCCGCACTATTTGCCACCATCACTTCGGTTATCAGTAATCCCTTGACAGGTCGAGGCAGAATGCTCGTCCTCCTGGCTGCTCTTTCTCTTATCCCAACCTTCTTTGTTCCACTGTGGCACATGAATTTCTGGTCCCAGCAGTATCCCGACGGACTTGACATGTACATCTACAGCCACAATCTGGTTGGTGGGAATGACGGCAACGATCTCACCGAGATCAATGTCCTCAATCATTACATCGGGATGGCAGAATTAAAGCCAGAGGATTTCACTGAACTTAAGTGGATTCCACTCGTCATTGGTTTGATCGCGGTGATGACATTGCGAGCCTCAGCTATTGGCACAATCGGGTCTGTAATAGACACCATTGTTATGTCTCTCTACTTTGCTTTGTACTCGCTTTGGAGCTTCTGGTACAAATTGCACCAATATGGTTACAACCTTGATTCCAAAGCCTCGGTGACAGTGGATCCGTTCACACCACCTGTGTTTGGTCACAAAATGGTCGGCCAGTTTGAAGTGTGGTCATACCCTGCACTGGGTACATACTTCTTCATGATTTTCGGGCTAAGCCTGCTGGCTGCCTTGTACTTCTCCTGGAAGAAAAAACCAGTTGCGTAAGTAAAACGCAATTACCCCCAGACAGGGAGGTTACATGCTTCGACTAACATTATTCACTTTGATATTGAGCTTGCTGGTAGGATGTAATACACAACAGGGTGAAGCACCGCAAGAAACCGTGGATACGCTTCCGACACTGACCTATGAAACGCCGGCTGCACTCGATATTCCGGCGCCCATGAACGTCTCTTCGGTTGATGACTGGGAAGCCAAGGTTTTTAACAAGGACATCGAGATTATTCAAGTGCTGAATGTGATCAACCCCATCGCGGCCTACATCACCGCAGGATTTGAAAAGTACGGCACCCGCTTCAGCCCGACTCTCACCGAAGAGTGGGAGGACACCGTCGTCCAGTTGACTGCCGCGTTAACCCTCTACGAAGATTGCAATGTCAGACGCGCAGCAGGCAGTTTCGATAAACAGTTGTTCCTCGACATGGAAGAAGTATGGCAACTCCTTGTCAAGACGGGCGTTGCGGGCGTACGGACAAACCAGATGGTCGATTCAGAAATGCGTAGAATCGCTGGAGCCTGAAAAAGAGTAGGAGTTGTAATTCATGACCGGAGTGGACACATATCGTAAGCTCTATCCAATGCTCCTGGTAGTGATCATCACGATAGCAATTGTGCTGATTCCCGCCACAGGAGTCGCTGCGAAAATCTCCGTGATACCCGGTCAAAACATCTCCTCCATCATCCATTCAGCCGCAGCAGGCGACACGGTGTGGCTGGCAGAAGGCGAGTACCTGCAACAGATCATCGTTGATGTGCCCGTCGTGCTGACAGGTGAAAATCTACCATACATCCGGGGCGGATATGAGGGCCATGTGGTTCAAGTATCCGCGCCGGGTGCGATTGTTGACGGTCTGCACATCTCCGAAGCAGGCGAACGGTTGACCAAAGATTTCGCCGCCGTCCTCGTCGAAGCCGATTCAGTAACCATCAGGAATTGTCTGATCACCAGGCCCTTGCACGGTATCTACGTTAAAGGCGGCAGCTACACAGTTATCGAGAACAACCGCATTGAAGGACGGCTGGACCTGATCGAAGCTGATCGGGGAAATGGAATACATCTCTGGTATTCCAAGAGAAACGAGGTGAACCACAACGAAATCCTGAATGTCAGGGATGGGATCTATTTCTCCTTCACAGACTCTACCAATATCCGCTTCAATTCTATCCATCATGTCCGCTACGGACTGCATTACATGTATTCCGACTACAATCTTTTCGAGGACAACACCTTCATTCTCAATGTCGCTGGGGCAGCCCTGATGTATTCATCGAACATAATGTTCAGACGCAATATCTTCGCTCATTGCCGAGGATTCCGGGCCTATGGGATCCTATACCAGTCAATGGACTCCACATTTGCCTATGACAACCTGATCTATGATAATAGCCGAGGGATATTTATCAACAACAGCAGTTCCAATCACATCGCGAACAACGACGTTTTCGACAATGATCTGGCCATCCAGATGAATGGCGGATCAGAAAGAAACGTTTTCGAAGAAAACAATTTTGTGAACAACCTGAGCGAACTGTTGCTCGATGTGACCGACCGTGAAACTGCCTGGTCAGGACAAGAGCGTGGAAACCACTGGTCATCTTACACCGGATACGATCTGGATGGAGATGGAATAGGAGATGTTCCTTTTGATATCCAGAACGTATTTCAGGTAATGGAAGGCAGCGTACCGGAAGTTCGCTTCTACCTTCTGAGTCCGGCAGCCGCGATCCTGGAAATAGCAGAGAGAACTATGCCCATCCTTAAATTCGGTGGGGCTGTCGATGACAAACCAATTATCCGCCCTGTTGAAAACAGCGATGTACCCTGGGATAGTCTGGACGAACTGGGCGAGGGAGATCGCTCGGCTGCGATACTCTACACCGTGATTACCATCGGCTTGTTTGGGGCATTACTTCGTATGGGGCGGCTAAAAGGAAAGCGTAAATGGTAATGTCCTCTACAAACAGTCAGCCATACTTGGAGCTGGATCAATTCCGCAAAGATTATGGAAAACTCCAGGCTGTCAAGAAATGCGACCTTAAGGTGTCAAAGGGGGAATCGCTGGCACTGCTGGGACCAAATGGCGGGGGAAAATCTACCATCATCCGTTCAGTGGTAGGTGCGGTGCATCCCACTTCTGGAAATATCAGAATAGACGACATTGATGTTGGCACTCACCCCAACAAGATCAAGAGTCTGCTGTCGTACCTGCCACAACGCCTCGATTTCCCAGGCATGTTGACCGCACGGGAGTTGCTCTATCTGTCAGCTCAGCTGCGAGGATGCTCATCCAGCAGAGTCGAGGAGATGGTCAAATACTTCTCTTTGCAAGAAGCGATTGACCGCAAAGTGCGCGAGTTCTCTGGTGGGATGGTGCAACGGTTGGGACTGGCTATCTGTTTCCTGCCAGAGGTTCCGCTATATGTACTGGACGAACCAACCCTGAACCTTGATCCACTTGGGTCCGAACAGTTCCGAAACCTGGTGCATGAGCTGAAACTGTCAGGCGCCACAATCCTGTTCACCTCCCACATTATCAAAGATGCTGTTCAACTGGCGGATCGAGTTGCCATAGTAAACCGTGGTGAGATCGCAACCGTCGAATCTGTGCCAGATTTCTACGAAGCTGTCCAGAACGAAACAGAAGTACACCTTGTCCTGCAAAGTACATCCGAACAAGTATTTGCAGCCGCGTGTGAAGCTGGAGCGGAACTGACCAGCAGGAATGGGCACCAGATGTCGTTCCGTGCCAATCCACAAAACCGTTTGCAGGTTATCAAGGCCATCGAGGCGGCGGGCGGTAAGATTGAGGAGTTCCGCACTGTCACTCCCGATTGGGATTCGCTGTTATCGGATCAATTCGCATTAACCAGTGAACCGGAGAGATCATGAATTTCTATAGAATGAGTTTGATAATCCTGTCAGCATTTCTGTTGATGTTCGGATGCGCCAAAGAAGCGAAGATTGAAATCACTTCTGGACTGGATGCATGCCACACCTGCAACATGAACATCAATACCCTTAACCAAGCCGCTGGGATGGTGGTCGGACAGGATTTCCTGACTTACGACTCTCCGAAATGTCTGTTACGAGATATCGAATCGTTGCCGGATTCGTTCACTCTGCGAAACTCCGACATCTACATGGCAGACTATGAATCCAGCGAGCTGATCAGCGCTGAATCTATCGTCATGGTGCTCACAGATCATGTGCCAACGGTTATGAACGGTCGTGTTGTATGCTTCTCCTCGGCGGAAAAGGCTGCGGCTTTCGTGAAACACGACGACGAGATCATCACCGACTGGGTTGGATTTCAGACCCTCCGTGGAACGCCTGATTTGACCGTAGAGGTAACATTATCGCACTACGAGTTGGTTCCGAATCTGATCGAAGCGAACAAGGGAGACCTGCTGGTGGTACGTGTCCATTCGACCAGCACCCAGCAGGGATTGCAGCTGTCTGTCCGGGGATACGAGGAGGTGGAGCCGGTTGAACTTACTGCTGATAACGAATACACGGACATTCGTTTGCTACTTACGAAGCCTGGGGCAGGGTTCCCTATCGTTGACCAATCCGGGCACAGCTATGGCATGATACGTGTGGCTGGTGCTCACACCGAAGAGGAGGCCCAGTTGTGAACGGGATTATCCTCATCGCGAAACAGGAATTCCTGATCAATTTGCGCAATCGCTGGGTGCTGACTTTCTCGGCGGTGTTCACACTGTTGACCATGCTGATCGCTTTTCTGGGCATGGTTACTTCAGGCTATGTCGGAATCCAGGATTTCATCAGAACCGCCGCCAGCCTGGTGAACCTCTCCGGATTTCTGCTACCACTGTTTGCCCTGATTGTTGGCGTGTTCAGCTTCCTCTCCCATCGCCAATACATGGAATTCCTGGTCGTTCAACCGATTTCACGCGATCAGGTGCTTCTGGGGAAATTTCTTGGCCTGGTGATGACAGTGTTCACAGCATCCATACTGGGCTTTGGATTGCCCGGCGTCATCACTGCCATCAACGTCGGAACTGAGGGAGCGTTGCGATATCTGGAAGTTGTGCTCAATTCTCTGCTGCTGAGCGTCGTTTTCGCAGGATTGTCAGTGCTGATCTCACTGATTGCGTCACGGCGGCAAGTAGCGTTCGGAATCGCACTGGGTGTCTGGTTGTTTTTCGAGGTGCTGTTCGGAACCCTGATGCTCGGTAGCACGCTCTACTTCACCCCGTCAGCGCTCAAGACGATTCTGCTGATTGGATTACTTCTGAATCCAATAGACATCACCCGAGTTCTATCCCTGCTCGCTGTTGGCGGACCGCACCTGTTCGGCCCGGCTGGAGCGACATTAATAAAGATGACCGGGTCAGAGACCATTGCAACCATGATAGGTTATTCGTCTTTGGCTGCCTGGATAGTACTACCCATTCTGGCTTCAATTTTTATTTTCAGGAAACAGGATATTTAGGCTTCTGTCAGGCATATAAAAGCTTTACTCACATGACATTTTGATAACATGACGACTCCCCTCACGTCATGACACCCATCAAGGGAGAAAACCGTGTTTACCAGGATTAGTCTTACGCTTGCGCTCGCACTCGTAATCGGATGTCTGGGCTTGTCAGGCTGCACCGAAGATGACGATCCGGCTGGTCCATCAGAGGGGGTGTTTGTAGATGATTTGATCGAGATCGCTCAGGTCATTGTTGACGATCTCACCGCAACCCTGTACTCAACTGATTCACTTCATGTGGGTGAAAACCCCATGTATGTCTTGCTCGAAGATGCGGATGGAAACCCGTTCACCGCACAGGGTATTGACCTCCACCCGATGATGTACATGGCTGACATGAATCACGCCTGCCCCTGCGGAGATCCTGTCGCGGTCGATGGTGAGGATGGGTTGTTCCAGTGCAAGACCATGTTCATCATGCCCAGTGGAATGACGGGTACCTGGGATGTAGGGGTGACCGTAACTCCTTCCGAAGGTGATGATGTCGAACTGACCTTCGAAGAAGTAACAGTGTTCGAATCTGTCTGGATGCAGAAATTCAGCTATGATTTCGGGGAAGGAGATGTCTGGTACTACGTCTCCATCGTCGGACTTGAAAATGCCGAAGTGGGTACAAACGATGTCGAGCTGTGGGTTGCCACCAAAGAATCCATGATGAGCTTTCCGAACGTTGCCGATTTAACCACTGAAATTGAAACACTGATGCCATCCATGGGGCACGGTTCCACTGGAAACGTTGCACCAGTTGACATGGGAAACGGTCGCTACGAGGGTGTGGTCGGACTGAGTATGACTGGCGACTGGGAGATCACATTTACCTTCTTCAACGATGAGAGTGAAGAGCTTGGCACAATTATTTACGCGTTCGTGTTCTGACAGGTGATCTGATTTGAGGAACATTCACCGACATATGATATTTCTTCTGCTTGTAGCGGCGATCTGTATAACTACGCCGTTACGAGCAGAAGATTCCCGCATCTCCGGGCGAATCATCGACCGGGAAACCGGTGAAGCGCTACCACATGTTTCCTTGTTTCTTGAAGATCAGAAGCTCGGAACATTTTCCGATGACAATGGACTCTTCCAGCTACACCTGCCAACAGAAACCTGCCAGCTGACCTTGTCATGTATCGGATATCAGACTGTACGGTTAGGTACAAATCTTCTCTACCAGAACATCGAGATCGCACTCTCCCCAAGAAGCTATCAGCTGGAGAAAGTGATAGTTCTGGGACGTTCTCTCAACCGCGCCTCATCTAACTTTAACCGCTATCAGCCAAGTTCCTCCTCGACCGAGGAGGCGTTGGGATCTGTTGAAGGTGTGTCGCTGATTCGTCGTGGCGCATTCGGTCAAGAACCTGCAATTCGCGGACTTAGCGGCGGGCAGGTATTGTTGCTGGTGGATGGAATGCGGGTGCATGGCGCATGCACAGATCGTATGGATCCGGCAACTAGCTATGTTGACTTGGACGCTCTTGGTGAGGCAACCCTGCGAGTTGGAGCCGCTGACACACGTGACGGGGCAACTGTCGGAGGAAGCATTGATTTGCACCATGTTCGTCAACCCCTGTCAGACGCGATGTTCATGGAATACGGAGCTGCTGCATCCTATGCGGACGCCTTATCGACTAGTCGAGGCAGCGCGTACCTGGCAAATTCCTCCTCCAACCTTGCCTGGCGAGTGCGGGCGTCCTATCAGCAGGCGGGTGATTATAGAACTCCAGATGGTACACAACCGTTTTCAGGGCACGAAAAGCTGAACATGTATGGCACTATGCGCTATGCCATTTCTTCCAATCAGAATCTTGATCTGCTGATCCAATCTGACGACGCTTGGGACATGGGCTACGCCGCCCTCCCAATGGATGTTGGCTACGCGCGCTTCCGGGCCGGAAGTGTCCGCTGGAGTATGAAAGACCCAGCAAATTGGTTGGATTATCTCAGCGCTTCGCTGTATCACAACCGCGTTGATCACTGGATGGATGATGCTAGCCGGAGCCAGTGTGCAACGAGGTTGGCTCACTGATGAATCTGACCATCTGCCGGGAATGTCACCCGCAAGCGGTCAACTTGTCATCCGTTGGACCGGTTCTACAATGTCCGGTCATCTGGCATGGCGTGGTGCTCTGGCGCAAAACCAGACCTCAAGGATGGGTGGGGAGACTAATACCCCAGCGTTTGTCCTCGTGGATGTCGGTACTGATTGGACATTGAATCAGGCACTCTCCCTTGAAATAAAAGCCGAAAATCTGTTTGATACTGCCTATTCAGAACATTTGGACTGGGGTGGTGCATTACGTCCCGGTCGAACCTTCCGAGTTACCTTGCGCATGAACACTCGCCAAGCCATTGACGAATAGAAATCTGCCACTGTAGAAAATATTCCCTATTGAATGATGATCTCGCATGACAAGTTGATCCGCACGACGGATGATTGGCTGACATTGCACGATCATGGAAAACCGGTTCGGCTGTTCAACCTGGTGAACGGATTGGTTATGATCCTCTGTGTTGCATTGGGATAGAGGTTTTTTTGCATGTGAAACGACCAGTCGGTCATTTCTAGATAACGATTTACGGATACAGACAAGTCAATTCTTTGTGGACGAAAGAGAAGGGGTTGGGATACGCAGTTGGTTGGTGGTTTTCACGCTGGTGATGCTCGCATTTACGGCAAACGCGCAGATTGAGAACATCGAAGCAACGTTCAGTTGGGAGGACTACACCGAAACCCTGGTTCCGGAGGAAGGTGATTTCCCACCTGATCGGGAGATCAAGAACACAGCCGAGTTCGGTCGTCTTCGTTTTCAGGATAGACGTGGATTCCCGGTTTATGAATTTCGTTTCGCACGAACCGATCCGCATTTCGATAATTTAGATGCTCAATTCAACGAGTACCGCGTTGCCATGTTGCAGCCGTTGCCAATTGAGAATTGGTACCTCAAGGCATTAGGTCAACTCGAGCAGACTGTCCCTGCTGCCAGCTATAGTCCAGTTGGCTCTGGATCGGCCTATTTAATTGGCAGAGACCATGAATTGCAATTCGCGCTCGGCGCTGACATCAAATTCTATGGGCAGGATGAAGACCAAAAATTGGTGTCTTTACGGGTTAAATACGCCATCGGCAAGTGGCGGCTATTGGGTGGTGCTTCTTCGATGGTCGCAAATGACCTAACCTACCCGATGATCCTTGACTGCAAGCGTCTGGCGAACCAGCTTCTCGATGTGCACTGTGGTCTCTCCTCTCTGTTTGAGCTTCGACTACCCAAACATGGGGAGATAAACCGTGCACTTTCAATTAGGCCGCAATAATCAACAGCTCCTACGCACATATTCTCAGGAGGAGCCAAATAGTTCTCATTGTCCTCTCGGATAATGAGAACTTTGTCAGCAGTCTGCACGGTTAATACCGTGGCCCTTTTGTTATTCAAAATTCTACTCATGGCAAACCCCCTCAAATCAGATTCAGAATAATGAGGACTGCTGTTGCCTTTTCCTGCACCCTTTGCTAGCTTGTCGATTCGAATTACAAATTGCAGAAGGGAGCGCCAGGTTACTCTCTGGCGGTAGCGTTATCCAACTGTGGCATAAGCCCCACTCGCCGAATCCCCTGCGTCGATATATTTTTGAAGTAACTGAAGCGTTGTAGGCATTTATCATGATTAACAGGATTAACTCGGTGTAGTTGGAGAGGTCTCATTTGCTGATCGGTGGTTAGTGGTAGAACACAACAGGCAAGAGCGAGTTAGATTCCGTATACCATGCGGGAATTTTAAAGGATTCAGATACTATGAACCAGCTTCTAAAAGAGATAATCAAAGCTGTCGTAACGGTGCTTTTGCTCCCTTTCAGAATTATCAAGAAGGTCGTAGTACGTCTGAAAGCTATCAATTCGCGGAAGCTGATTATATTGGTCTCTGCGGCAATCATCGTGACCGCAGTCTTCCTCCTGGCAGTTGTGGAAGTATCATCTCTTCCAACTTTTTGCGGTTCCTGCCATATCATGCGGCCGTATGTC
The DNA here is from genome assembly GCA_913009835.1 of uncultured bacterium. GTDB lineage: Bacteria > Electryoneota > Electryoneia > Electryoneales > Electryoneaceae > BMS3BBIN04. Next base: position 9,799 of record CAJVXH010000056.1, on the reverse strand, counting down.
GAAGCCTGGAAAAACTCCTCTCACGCCGATGTGCCCTGCATTACCTGCCATGCCCAGGAGGGAATATCAGGTATTATTGAAACAAAGTTCACCGCGATTTCCATGGTGGCAAATTACATGAATGGGCTGTACAAACGGTCAAAGCCCTGGGCCGAAATTGAGGATAAGAATTGCCTGCAGGGTGGATGTCATGAGACGCGACTGCTTGAGGGCAAAATTGAATTCAAAAGTGGCGTCGTCTTCGACCACACTCCTCACTTGAATGAAACCCGTCGAGGTAGAAAATTGCGGTGTACGAGTTGTCATTCCCAGATCGTACAGGGCGAACACATCTCCGTTACCACCTCCACCTGCTTTCTCTGTCATTTCAAGAACACCGATAGTTTGGATCGTCGGCATTTGTCAGATTGTCTGCTCTGCCACACCCCTCCGACGGGTTCTGAAGCAGACTCCCTTGGCGTTCATGATCATCAGAGCATTCTCGACGAAGGGATAGCTTGCAGTGTATGTCACGTGTCCATGTGGCAGGGTGAAGGGGCTGTGTTGGAAGAGCGTTGCGGGGCCTGTCACTCACAGCAAGGGCATCTCGAGAGAATCAATGATCTTGAGTTTATCCACGAGTGGCACATTGAAAAGCGAAAGGTAGAATGTCAGAGGTGTCATAGTCCTATTGATCACATCAATCAGGGTATTAGTCATGAGATAGACGGCGATTGCAGGAAGTGTCACGAGCAACGTCATGACCCAATGTTAGCTATGTACTCTGGAACAGGGTCCAGATTGGTGGAAAAGGCAGCGCCGAGTGTGATGCATGAAGAAGGCGTGGTCTGCAGATCGTGCCACAAAGATGAGGTGACGGGAAAGGGCGCTGCAATCGTAACTGCCAACATGTGCGAACCCTGCCACGACGCATCGTATCGAAACCTGGCGAGTTCATGGAGATCCACACTTGAGGCGCAAATCTCTGTCCTTGAACGGCGGCTACAAGAGGGCATAGTCCATCCAAGATCTCAAGATGCCCTTCACGATCTTGCATTGTTGAAGAACGGCGGGGTCTGGCACAATCCGAAATATGCTGAGAGTATCCTGCAGGCTATATCCCAGGTGATAGCTGAGGCTGAGGGCGAAGAGATTCCGTCAATCAAGATACCTCCTGAATCTGAAGCCTGTTTTACCTGTCACATCGGTATTTCGATGGCTACTATCGAGCTTCCATTCTCATCATTCGATCACAACGAGCATTTTGGTGAGCGACAGATCAAGTGTTCAGATTGTCATACGCAGCTTGATCCGCAAAAAAGCCGTCATGGACGCCTTCAGTATAACATGCAGATCTGCAACGATTGTCACCACGGCGAGCTGGCAGCAGCTGAGGATCTTTGCCAACCTTGCCATGCGCCATCGCGAGCTGTGTTCTCAGGCGATCTGAATATTGATTCTGCTACCCCATCTCCGATGTTCGAAGCTGAGATGGTTTGCATGGATTGCCACCTGCCGGAGAACGCTCTGGTTCCGAACACTGACAATTGTCTCGACTGTCATGATGAAGAGGTGGTCACAGATTTGGAATTCTTGCAAGGCAGGATCAGTCTGGATCTCGAACAATATGAACACACCAGAGATCCGAACATTCAGCTGATCAAGCTGGACCCAGGTAAAGCGGCGCACCATCCATCCCTGATTCTCGATATTCTGGAGTAGAGGGGGGGGGGGCATTATGTTTGCTAATAGCGGAGTGGTCCAGAATATCAATTACACAGACTACACATCTCAACTGAAATCCATCCAATCGCGAGTTAGACAAGCCTAACAAATCCATAATGGAGCGAAAATAGGAGATCGTGATTTGCAATATCTTGATATTACGATCAATATATAGTAGATTGGATTCCAGAAGAGCATTTCCCAAATCCCCCTAAGGAGGAAGTATGAGAATAATTTTGATTTGTTTGTCCGTGTTGTTGGTTGCAACCTTGTGTATTGCACAGGAGTACGTTGGCGACTCCGCTTGTGCCACTTGTCATTCCGGCAAATACGACAGTTATATGAATTCCGGCCATCCGTACAAGATTACTCACACGGCTGGCGAGGTTCCAGGTGATGATACATGGCCGCATACTCCAGTTCCACCCCTTCCGTCAGTGTTTGACAACCAGCTCGAGTGGTCAGACGTTGAATACGTGATCGGGAACTTTTACTGGAAAGCCCGTTTCATTGATCGTGACGGCTATATCTACACTGGCAGCGAAACTGACCTTACTCAGTGGAACTTGCACACCGAAGAATGGGTAGGATACCACGCAGGCGATGTGGACAAACCGTTTGATTGCGGTCGCTGCCATACAACCGGGTATGAAGCCTCCGGTCACCAACTCGGTCTGGAAGGTCTGATTGGTACTTGGGCCCAGGACGGAGTTCGTTGTGAAGCCTGTCATGGTCCAGGCAGCGAACATATTGCCAATCCACAAACTCATCCAGAAAATGGCAAGGATTGTGACGATTGCCATTATCGTGATGATGAGTTCAGGATGCCCTGGAAGGGCGGATTCGGTCGTCATCACCAACAGGCCGAGGATCTTTCCCACTCACCGCACTCATTCTTTGACTGCTCGACATGCCATGAACCACATCGTTCAGTTCTCTACAACGATGGCGGCATCCCGGACGACTTCTCATGCAGCAACTGTCACGAAGGTGACGAGGACAATGGTTTTTACGTAATCGATGAGATGGAAAATGTGGAATGTATTTCGTGCCACATGCCAAAGATGACCAAGAACGCTACTGTTGATCCGAACAACGAATATGTAGCTGATGTCGCTGGTCACATGTTCCGTATCATGACGGATCCGATCGCACGTGAAGACAACACCGTTGAAATTGACAACAGCTTGTACTGGGCACAGGATGGCGATGGAAACTCATACGCCACACTCGATTATGCGTGTTTCAGCTGCCATCTGGGTGATATGACTTTGCAGGAATTGTCAGTTTATGCGGACGGTATCCATGACAACCATCCGGCCTCTGTTGGCGATACTGACTTGGCTCTGTTGCCTGATGGGTTCAGGATTGTCTCAGTGTATCCGAACCCGTTCAATCCGACGGCAACTATCACCATCGAGCTCGACAAGCCATACGTCACCAAGGTTATTGTCTATGATGCGTTGGGACGTGCGGTAACCACATTGATTGATGCTCCAACTCACGCTGGAACTCATCAAGTTACGTTTGATGGCCATAACCTGTCATCCGGTATTTACTTCGTGCGTTTGACTACTGGCGCCGGAAGCGATATTGAGAAGATGATATTGATGAAGTAAGACTGTATCGTTGCTGATAATTAGAGACTACCGGGAATTCCGGTAGTCTCTGTAATCATTGCAAACGCATTGAGTTAGGTGGCGGATCGGTAGCGGCATAGTGTAGTATGGGGGAAGGTTCACCGCTTCATAGATCATTGTAAGTACAAGCGTAATGTTGATGTAGAGAAGTGTTAGCGGCATTGATCCGCGACATTATAGGGAGATTCTCCATGATACGCATTCTGCTGGTAATCGCAATGGCGATGTTACTGTCATTTGTCTTGATCGGTTGTGAAGGTGAAGAGGGTCCTGCAGGTCCGCAGGGCGAGAAGGGTGATACTGGCCAGAAGGCAGATCCATACACCTACGTCGGCAACGACGGCGAAGAGTGTGGCCACTGCCACGGTTCAAAAGTTGACGGCTGGATGGGCACCAAGCATCCAAACGCTTATGCTGACCTCGATGCAGAAGATCAAGATAACCCGTACTGCGTGCAGTGCCACACAACTGGCTTTGACGCTACAGTTGCCTACGGTGACACGACCATCACCAACCCGGGTCCGGATATCCACGGCTTTGACGACTACTTCGGCGTTGAAGGCGACGAAGCAGCCATGCGTCGTGATGCGCTTGCTGGCGTGCAGTGCGAAGCTTGCCACGGCCCACTCGGGCCGCTGGACGGCGTAGCTGCTCACCGTGCGGAAGTTAACGTCGGCACCTACGTTGATGTCAATGGTGAATTTGTCTCAACCTGTAATCCCTGTCACAGTCGTCAGCTCGAAGAATGGTCGATGTCTGGTCACGCGATGGCAGCAGGCGGTGTGCTGGAAGACTTCCAGGCCGAACACTACGCCAGCAGTGGTTCATGTGTTGGTTGCCACACCAGTGAAGGTTTCCTGGCTGCAAATGATCCGTCATTTGCCAACTTCGACTTCGATGAATACACATTCGTCGGTTGCGTAGCCTGCCACGATCCGCACAATGCTCAGAACCCGGGCCAACTGCGCACGGTTGACGCTGTCTACGTCGAGTATCACCTCGGTTACGATCCAGAAGAAGGCGGCGATGACGGCGTATTTTCTGGATATGGCGGTGGTCAGACCTGCGCACAGTGCCACCATGCCCGTCGCGACACGGACAATGTGACGGATCAGATCGCCAACGGCTATGGTCACTTCGGTCCGCATGGTAGCCCACAGACAGATATGTTCGTCGGTTGGGGTTGCTACGAGATCGATGGCTACGATTACGAACGCAGCAACTCGCATCAGGAGGCCATTGATGATGCATGCGTGAGCTGCCACATGGTCCGGTTCGAAGAGCTGCATGGCGACGAAGCCAATCATGTATACCACCAGTTCGCGCCACAGGGTGCGGCTTGTAATCCGTGCCACAGTCTTGATCCTGGTGATTTCGACCGTGGTGGAGTGCAGACCAATACCGAAGCGAAGATGAACGAGCTGGCCGGAGTGCTTGGCTATGCTGACTGGGCATCATTCGCGGATCACGATAACGGTGGTTGGGACAGCCTGGTGGATGGAGTTACGCCAGATGAACGTATGGCAGCCTACGCTCTTGTCTTCGTGATCAACGATGGTTCGCGGGGTATTCACAACCCGAGCTATAGCATGGACCTGTTGCAGAATGCTATTGACCACTTGGACGAGTAAGTGTACCAAGGTTGACAGACAGCTATGTATCGCTGCTGTGCCGTGATGGTTTAATGTAGTAAGCTGTACGCCCTTTCGTAGGAAATGGCTGCCTGATACCAGGCAGCCATTTGATTACATCGATGTCGGTGCGAATCAGGGGCGAACCATCTTGTTTCTATGCATGATTTTACGATCACTAATTACATCACCGATACTGGTCGTTTCGAGGTATTCATCGATTTGCGACTGGACCTGGACCCAGCGGCTGTGGAATTCGCATTTCACGTAGCAAATACATGAACCGAAGCCCAGCAGACAACTTCCGAACAACTCGCGCCGTTCATTAATATTGGTAATATCGATCAGCCGGATATCTTCGGGTTCTTTGATAAGGGTGTAGCCACCATTACGGCCTCTAGTCGATTTGACAATTCCTGCCTCCACCAGACTGGCGAATACACGTGAAAGAAACGCTTGCGGGATGTTCTCATGTTTGGAGATAATGGAGTTGAGAATAGGGGCGTCGTCCCTGTTCTCACCCAGGAAAACAAGGGCACGGATGGCATAGCCAGTAGGTTTCGAGAAGATCATCGGGCACCCCTCATTGCTCTGATATCGTTCATCTTTTCACAATTAACTATAAATTGAGCTACGAGTCAAGATATACTCCCGGTTTCTTTGGACGAATATTAATGGATGCTGCGACGAAACTCAGGGCCCTGCTGGACAACAATTTATCTCCATCATCATATGGTCGCTGGTATATATTAGTTAAGCATATGCACTTACATGAATAGATGTTATCATTAACTGGAATTGAGCAACCTGTGCTCGCAGCTCAACCGGGGAGGAATGGATGAACAGCAGATGTCGACAGATTATAGTTGCCACATTTGCCATCACATCGTTACTTGGGTTTTCGCTTAACGCGTCAGCTGCTGATTACCGAGTACGCGGTTCGGTGGGCGGATCGGCATACGGTTACCAGGACCCGGACAATCAGCATCATGTCTGGCTACTGGAAAATACCAGCGCGTCACTCTACAAGACCGAATCACCGTGGTCACTGCATTTTAGCGGCGGATGGATCGGTGATTATCAGTACAAGGAAGGTCTGGCTGAGGACGACCGTGTTCGGTTCACGCGGGGCTATCTGCGTTATGGAGATCTAGGCTCGCCAGTCCGCGCGCAGCTTGGGCGATTCTTCCTGGTCCGTGGTCCAGCGGTTGGGGTGCTGGATGGCATTGATGTGAACTATCGTTTCAAGCGTGGGATCAACGTTGCTGCATTCGCCGGTGTGTGGGGACCACTCACCCGCGAGTTTGAGTTCGAAGATCCTAACGAGTCGATGGCTTTTGGTGGTGAAATCGGCTGGGTAGGACGCAATTTCCTGTTCGCGCGGCAAACTCATGTCGCCTTGACCTACGCCAACATCGAGCGTGATGGTGAAGTGCTGCGGCATCGTGTCGGACTGCAATCGACGCATCGTTTCTCCCGGGGAATCACCTGGTACAACCTGGCACGCTTCCGGATGGAAGGAAATGTGTTGCGGAGATTAGTATCCAGGGTTCGGATGAATGGCGATATCTGCACTAGGATGGTTGAAGTAGCCGTAGTCTCAGCGGAGGCGCCGGAATCCAGCTATTTCTCTGATTTTGAAGAGTCAACTTTCACCCGTATCCGTCTCGCTGCCGACCGCTGGATTGTCAAAGACATGTGGGGCTTCGGTTTTGATGCGGCTGCGTTGCTGACGAAAAGCTCGGGGTACCGGGTAGGGCCATATGCCAAGTTCCCCTTCGGACGTATCGGCTATCGTTTCTACATGGGCGATCAGCCTGCGGCAAATGGTGTCTGGGCACAGGCGAACTACTCCCCTTGGGGACCGCTTGAAGTTTACGCCTACGGCTCATTCGCCAGCTATGAGTGGGAAGCGTTCGATAACCAGAGTTCTGAATCGAATGATATTTTATCTCTCTATGGCGGGGTGAACGTTCAACCGCCGATGTTCTCGAATCTGAGAATCAAACTCGAGTATCAGCATTTCCAAACACCGCAGTATGATGAGGATCGTCGGGCAATGATCGGGATTCGCTGGGGCTTTGACACTGCGGAGGTGATGCGATGACCAGGCAACGTATCCTCCGCATAGTGCTGCTTATCACAGGCTTGATGACCTTGGCCTGGTTCGCAGTCGGCGCAAATAACGCCGGTATCACCTTCGATCACCCATTCCATGTGACCGACGCCGAGATGGCGTGTGAGGGTTGCCACGTGGGAATCATGGACACCCAGATCGGCGACAGAGTTGTCATGCCCGATCATAGCGTCTGCGAAATGTGTCATGATGTCGAAGATGATGGCGAATGCGCCACTTGCCACGAGGGCGAAGCGGTAGCAATGCCCGCGCGATTCATCGGCGATCAGTACACCAACTATTCCCACAGCTCTCATCAGGAATTCAACTGCGACGAATGCCATGGATCCGTTGCAACCTCTGATCCGGTTTTCCCGGAAAGCGAAACCTGCCTGACCTGTCATGAGCACTTGGAAGCCACGCCGAACACCCACCGTCTCGCTTCATGGCACTCCGACCACGGGATGGACGCGATGATGTCCGAGTCAGAGTGCGCGGTATGCCACACCCAGAGTAGCTGCGACGAATGCCACCAGGGCGAGAATGTGCTGGCTAACGCTCCTCATCCACCTGAATGGCGTTTCTCCCACGGCCTGGAAACCATGTATGGTCAGGAATGTCTGACCTGCCATGAAACACGGGACGAGTGCATCACCTGCCACCGGGCAGTGGTGCCGACTCCTCACGATCTTGGCCCGAACTTTGCTAACACTGTGAATGGCGGAGCTCATGTCGATGAAGCTAAAGGCTTCATCCTCGCCTGCCTTTCCTGTCATGATATTGAGAACGATGACCCGACCTGCGCCCGGTGTCACGATTAAGGAGATTGACCATGCTGAAGAAAATGATTCGCAGCCAGTGGTTACTCCTATCCTGGCGTTGTCCATGATCGGACTGATTGTCGGCTGCGGCAGTGAAGTTGCGGACGATTGGGATCCCTTGACGGCTGAACAGGCTCGTCACCCATTTGAGGATCGGGCTGAGCACGGCGCGTATCTCGTCAGCGCTGACTATGATTTCAGCGAGTGCACCGACTGTCATGGCGAAACTCTTCAAGGTGTAGAATTGGGCGATCCGAGCGATCCAGTTCGCGCCTGCACTTCATGCCACCGCACTGACAACCACATTGTCTATTTCGACAACGCTTCCGAACATGCACAGTGGATGAGTGACAATCAGTATCAGATGGACGATTGTTACGTTTGCCATAAAGCGTCTGAGAATGCTGCCCAGAGCCCGGAAGTTGAATTCGGGGCAACCTGCGGAACCTCAGAAGGATGTCATGACAGTGATCTCGGGGCCCGGGCATGTAATACCTGCCATGGCGAAATGGATGAAGATGCGTCTGTTTACGAAAACTGGGCACCGGACATAGGTGCACACTCAACCCATCTGGCAAACAGTGGTCCATATGCCACGATCACCTGCCAAGCTTGCCACACGCAACCCACTACCCCTGAACAGGCTGGTCACTATAACGATAGCACTCCGGGGACAATTGAGATGAACTTCAGTGATCCGGCAACGGCCGGTGGCTTCGAGCCGGAGTGGAACGACGAAACATCAACCTGTTCTAATGTATATTGCCACTTTGGTAATGACATGGACTGGCGTTTGCGGAATGTTGAGTTCACCTGCGAATCCTGTCATACCTATCCACCGGGAGGCGATCATCTACCAGTGGATAATTGCGTGCTCTGCCATTATACTGTCGTTGGTCCTGATGGAGATGACGAAGATACCTTTGTAGATATTGTGGCTGATCACCTTCACATTAACGGAATTGTTAACGTTTACGGCAACTAGTAAGTTCTGTTCATACAGATTCAAAATTGGAGACAGTGAAACATGCGTAGAATTCTGGTATTTGCACTCGCGATTTTTGTGGTGGGTATGTTTACGGCGGACGTTTTCGCCCAGGACCATGCGTTTATCGGTGTTAAGAAGTGTAAAATGTGCCATAAAGGCGTGAAGAAAGGTGAAATCTTCGAGAAGTGGGAGAGCACCCTACACGCTCAAGCCTTTGCTACTCTTGCAACTGAAGAAGCTAAGGCGATTGGTGCTGAAAAGGGGATTGAGAATCCGCAGACAGCCGATGAATGCCTGAGTTGCCACATTACAGGCTACGGCGTTGATGCTGCCCTCACAGAGGCTCTGATCCCGGAAAATGGCGTTACCTGTGAGTCGTGCCACGGCGCAGGTGCAGACTTCAAGAAGATCAGTGTCATGAAGGATCGTGATGCGGCTATTGCGGCCGGACTGACCGCCGATCCCAAGGCAGTCTGCGTTAATTGCCACAATGAAGAATCGCCAACCTTCAAGCCATTCGTATTTGAAGAGCGCTGGACCAAGATAGCTCACTCACGTCCTGCTGCCACTGAAGAGTAGAAGCTGCCCGATACGAAACGAGTGACAGGGTGTAAGTGTCGTGGGTAGTTTTGCAAACGGGTGCCATAGTTACACCCGTTTGCTATTGTTGAGAAGACAGGAATGGTTGGGCAAGCTTGTTGTGCGTCCTTTGTTATTATCTTCACAAACGATTTCGTGACTGACAGTCATGCACTGCGTCATAGCTTGCTCTCATCCGGTTATCCAGTTGCTTCAGCTGGGGTTGCATCATGCCCACGACATTTATGTCGTGGATTATCCGACGATGAATATGCCCCTGTTACCGCCGCAGGCGATAGCAGGGTTGATCCGCAAGTTAC
>CAJVXH010000055.1 GCA_913009835.1 uncultured bacterium | reverse complement strand
GAATTGTGGGGTCAACTTCCTGCGAGGTCGTTTCATCTTTCGCTCCTGTTTCCGGGGATAAATCTAACCCCATCCGAAGGGCGAATCCATCACCTAAACCACTGTCCTAAATTCGGGGTCCTCTTCTCTCTTTATTCGTGTGTATTCGTGTGATTCGTGGTTAACAGTCTTTTTTCAGTTTACCTACTATAGTAATCCCGGCTGAGTCGATCTTAACTTGTTTCAAATCGATCATCTTTTGCACACGTTGCGGAATGCGGATAACTACCCTTTTGTCGTCGAAATACGCTTTATTTATTTTCTTGGCCCGGAGAAATAAATCCACCGCTTTGCGCACGATAAAGGACAGGTTCGTCTGGGCGCTGATTTTATCGCCGTGCAGACGAAAATCGCTTAGCTTCACAGATGCCTTTACCGGATCGGTGATCTTGATGAAGACGGCATTTGTCTCGAGTTTATCGATGGTCGCACGTCCAGCAGCAGGGCTGTCTTTTAGCAATTCTGGCAGCTCGGTAGCGGGGATGTGAACGGTTATTTCATCTGGATCTCCCTCGAGGGTCAGAGGTTCACCAGCTTGATGCTTGGCCAACAATTCTCGCAGGTCTTTCAATGACAGATTCACTTGCACGACAACCTCCTTTGAACCACGGAATAAACGGAAGAATCGGAAGAAAAAAGCATCTCTAAATGGCTTGAACAATACTCATTACAGCAACAAATATACTGTCTCTTGAATACAATGTCTGCTGAGAAGCTACGACTTGAAGCCTACCATGGATCACCAGTGAACCAACCTCGCGAGCATGTGATATTTTCTTCGAGCATCACGATACGCGCTGCTGACATGCACCTTTATTTTCTAGTTAACTCTAGCTATGTTACGGAGATGCAGGTTAGACGTTCCGTAAAGTAGTTGTTTGCAGTTTTTTTAGCCAAAAGGGTCTTTTCCGATTATTCCGTGTTTTCCGTGGTTGAATCAGTACCGTATTTTTCTTTCAATTCCGCCAGCAGTCGCAGGGCTTCCAGCGGTGTCATGTTGTTAAGGTCGAAATTAGCGAGTTCATCACGTACGGCACGTTCTTCCACGGTAAACAATTGCAGTTGCAGCGGGTCATGCTGACGGGTGATTTCACGTGTAATCGGTTTTGCCAGCCGGGGCAGATTATCATCTGTGAATTCAGTAGCCTCGAGGGTTTTCAGGACTTCAGTCGCACGGTCGATCACTGCTTTCGGAACTCCGGCTAATCTCGCGACCTCTATCCCGTAGCTTGCGCCAGATCGTCCCGGCAACACCTTGCGCAGGAAGATGATCCGTTCCCCCCACTCCCTCACTTCCACATGCAGGTTGAACACTCGCTCGAGCACCGATTCGAGCTCGGTTAGCTCGTGGTAGTGGGTAGCGAATAGCACCTTGGGCTTCTCAATGGAATCCGGTTCTGAATATCCGTGCAGATATTCAACCATAGCCCATGCCAGTGAGAGGCCGTCGAAGGTTGAGGTTCCGCGTCCTATTTCATCGAACAGGATGAGGCTTCGACCACTACAGTTGTGGAGGATGTTGGCTGCCTCGTGCATTTCAACCAGGAATGTAGATTCTCCGCGTGCGAGATTGTCAGATGCTCCTACTCGTGTGAATACTCGGTCAGTCAACGGGATTCGGGCAATATCGGCAGGGACGTACATTCCCGAATGCGCCATCAGCACTATCAGCCCTACCTGTCTCAGATAGGTGGATTTACCACCCATATTCGGTCCGGTGACGAGAGCTATCTGGCGTTTTTCATCTCCGATTTCGAGATCGTTTGCTATGAATGATTCGCCTGTCGGGAGCAAATTTTCAATCACCGGGTGTCGACCGCGGACTATTGTCAGAAGTCCTGACTCAACGATTCTGGGACGAGTGTATCGCTGCGAAATAGCGAGTTCTGCTGATGCGGAGAGAACATCCAGCAACGATAGGGCGTGCGCGGTTCGTTGGATCGGTCCGACATGATTGGACACTTCAGCGCATATCTCTTCGAACAGCGAACGTTCGAGCTCGAGAATATCTTCTTCAGCGCGAACAATTTTTTCTTCCCACACCTTGAGATCGGGAGTGATGAAGCGCTCGGCGTTAACAAGTGTCTGCTTTCTGATATAGTCATCTGGAACACGATCCTGATTGGCTTTGCTAACTTCGATATAATAGCCGAAGACCCTGTTGTAGCCGATGGACAGGCTGCTGATTCCGGTACGTTCTCTCTCCTCTTCCTGTCGAGATTGGATGAATTCTTTACCACCCCGCGCAATGTTCCGGAGTTCGTCCAGTTCTTCATTGTAGCCTTCGGCGATGGCACCACCATGTGCCAGAACAGCCGGAGGTGCCTCCGCGATTGCGTGCTTCAACAAGGCAGTGAACTCATTCAGCGGATCAATCTGGCTGAGGGTGAAGCGAAGCAAAGAAGTTTTAACGTCAGCGAGGAGAGTGATTATACCTGGAAGCGAACTCAGGGTGTCGCGCAAGGCGGCAGCATCGCGTGGAGTGCTGCGACGTGTGGTCAGACGTGCTACCAGACGTTCCATATCGCTGAGCGTGCCAAGCTGTTTTCGCAAACCGTCGCGCAGACTGTTGTCGCTGATCAACTCCTCTACCCCATCCAGACGAACTTCGATCTGTTTCTTATCCAGCAGTGGACGGAGAATGTGTTGCACCAGCATTCGTCGTCCGAAGGGGGTTACAGTCTTGTCAACATGTGCGAAGAGGGTAGAGCTTTCATCTCCGGTACGGAGCGGCTCGATCAATTCCAAGTTCCTACGAGTGACAGCGTCAATGACCAGGAAATCATCCAGTGGCAGGCGGCTCAGTCCTTGAAAGTGTGTGGGGTCGGTTCGCAGGTTTTCCTTTATGTAATGGAGTGCAGCCCCGGCCGCAGATACTGCCAGGTAATCCTCCTCCAGACCGAAGCCTTTGAGAGTCTGTACTTTGAAATGGCTGGTCAGAGTTTCGGTTGCGAAATCTCTACCAAATATCCAGTCTGGCAGAGGGGTGAGCATGGTATTTTCCGGAAGCCATGCGCGCACTTCATCCCGATCCTCCTCGCGGCATAGCAGTTCCTTTGGATGCAGCAGGTCGATTCGATCTTTCAGGCGATCTTCTGATAGAGAACCGGCGGTGAATTCCCCTGTTGTGACATCACATACCGCCAGTCCGACCAGCTTTCCATCAGGAATAACGGCCACCAGGTATTGATTCCGTGCATCAGCAAATGCTTCATCACTGAGGTTTGTTCCAGCGGTGACGATGCGAACAACATCTCGTTTGACCAGCCCTTTAGCCTGTTTCGGATCCTCAACCTGGTCGACGACAACTACCCTCTTTCCGGCGCGATTCATCTTTGCCAGGTATGCTTCGAGCTGATGATGTGGGAATCCGGCGAGCGGGATCTCAGATGATTTACCCTTGCCGTGATTACGTTTGGTGAGGGTGATGTTGAGCAGGGAATGCGCTTCGACGGCATCTTCTTTGAACATTTCAAAGAAGTCGCCCATCCGGAAGAAAATAATATGATCCGGATGTTCTCGCTTGATGCGGTCGAACTGTTCCATCATCGGCGTTGCCATAAAACGCCGTCTCCCTGCTGGTAGTTGAGAAGTAATCGAAGATAGGGCATGCTGCTTCTTCAGGGTAATAGAGAAAGTCCAGATTTGCATGTCTCTCCAAGCATGCCAGATTGTGATGAATTCAGGTGCCTCCGAATCGGTTGACTTGACTCGATTCTGCTGGTTGAATATCTTCGTGTTCAGACTTTGTGCAAAATCGTGCGAAATACCTCCCTGGCGAGGGGGACGTAAAATCAGCAGAGGGGCAGTTCTCCACATTGTTGTCAGGTAATCTCCCCAGTTTAATGAATATTGTTGTGGCCTGTACTCCATGCGTTGACGTTCTGTCTTTGAACCTTAGATAGCTATTTCAGATACTAAACTGGTTTTGTGCACGCACCTCTTTGCGCATGTCACATCACCATCACGTATTAAGGAGGCAAATGATGTCGATACTCTTCGAACGATTGCAGGAATTGGTCCCTCAGTGGCGAGCGGAACGCGCTGAGATGATCAAGAAGCATGGCAACATGGTTCTGTCCGAGTGTACGGTAGCGCAAGCGTATGGTGGTATGCGTGGTGTAAAGGGGATGATCTGTGAGACATCTCTGGTCGAGCCGGACAAGGGTCTGATCATTCAGGGCCGTCCTCTGCTGGACATCATGGATCTGTGGCCGGAAGAAACTTTCCACCTGCTGCTGACTGGCGACATTCCTGATGAAGCTGCCAAGCAGGATCTGATGAAAGAGCTGGACAAGCGTTCACATGTTCCAGAATATGTCTGGGATGTACTGTACGCCATGCCGGACGACTCTCATCCCATGACGATGTTCAACACAGCTATCCTCTGCATGCAGAAGGAATCTCAGTTTGCCAGCAATTATGCCAAAGGCATGACCAAGGCTGATTATTGGATTCCGACCTTTGAAGATGCCCTGACCATCATGGCACGTCTTCCGGGTATCGCGGCTGGTGTGTATCGTATCCGTTACGACAAGGGCGATCTGATCCCCTGGACCCCGGGTCTCGACTGGGGAGCAAATTACGGCAACATGATGGGATTCGCTGATCCTACTGGATCATTCTCCGAATTGATGCGTTTGTATCTGCACTTCCATTGTGACCATGAGGGTGGAAACGTCTCAGCCAACACCTGCCACACCGTCGGTTCTGCGCTGTCCGATCCTTATTACGCCGTCTCCGCTGGTCTCAATGGTCTGGCTGGTCCGTTGCACGGTCTCGCCAACCAGGAATGCCTGAATTGGATTCTTGAGACGATGGACAAGTTTGGCGGCGCACCATCTGAAGAGCAGATTCGCGAGTATGCCTTTGAAACACTGCGTTCAGGCAAAGTCATTCCGGGCTACGGTCACGCAGTGCTTCGTGTCACTGACCCACGTTTCACCGGCTTCAACATGTTTGGCAAGAAGCATCTTCCGAATGATCCGGTATTCCAGACTGTGGACCGTGTGTTTACAGTGGTTCCGAAGGTATTGGAAGAGTTCAGCGCTGAACGTGTGGCTGCGGGCAAGAACCCGATCGCGAACTTCTGGCCGAATGTGGATGCCGGCTCCGGCGCTCTGCTGTATCACTTCGGTTTGAAAGAATTCCAGTATTACACCGTGCTCTTCTCTGTAAGCCGTGCTATGGGCATGCTTTCCCAGCTGGTGTGGAACAGAGCTGTTGGTACCGCGATTACCCGTCCGAAGTCCATTGGCTCCAAATTTATCCGGGAGCACGCATCTAAATAGGTGAGACACTCTATTTAGGATTTCGGTTGTTTACATTGGACTACATGCGAGGCCGGTGACTTCACCGGCCTCTGTTTGTTTGCTGGCTCTGGGTATGGATTGTCGGGTTTATCATCTGACCTGAATGTCTCCGAGAGAACTGCGTAAAATTATAACAGTGATACTATTGACATCATCAGTAATATAACTTTAATTGTATTTATGCTGTGGAGCTGTCTGGTTAGTGCCGCGCAGCTATTCGTTTCATTCGGGGTATTACTAGCAGGAACTGCCTTGTTCAGGCCAACCAACATATCGCTATCCCTGACACTGCTTCTTTTACTTGGCGGCAGTGCATTTTCAGCTCTTCCTGATGTGGAGCTGGGGCTGCCGTATATCACCTCCTTTGTTCCGGACGATTACGGTGGTATGGGACAGAACTGGGGCATCACTCAGGCGGACAATGGCCTGATGTATGTTGCCAACGGGAAAGGTGTGTTCGAATATGATGGAGTGGATTGGAATTGGCTTGAGGAGGATCAGAACCGTACTGCACGTTCGATAGCAGCTGGTCCTGGCCACATCATCTATGTGGGCTACTACAATGACGTAGGGTATTTTAAGGCGGACTCCATCGGTACGATGACCTATACCTCGCTGATACCGCAGATTTCAGATTCTCTCCAGGTGTTCCGTGATGTATGGGCGACTTTGGTCCATGATAATTACGTGTACTTCAATCCGGTCGGTCATTTGTTCCGATGGGAGATCGACGAGAATGGTCCGATTGAAGGAACTTTATTGGAAATAGTGTTGGAGGAAGAGCGTTTTCAGGCGTTAACCGCAATTGATGATGAAATCTACGTGATTATTTCGGAGCGTGGCATATTCAAAATGGTGGGCGAAGAACTGGAATTATTACCTGGTAGCAACTACTATGAACTCCTTCCTGTCTGGTCTATCCTCCCCTACCCCGGTAACAAACTCCTGCTGGTCGGATACAATGGCATGTTGATATATGATGGGTCAGAGGTGGTTGAGTGGGACAGTGAGGCGTCGGAGTATTGTGCCGCAACTGGTTCATACAATGCATCGGATTTAGGCAATGGATATTACGCACTCGGAACAAGTAACGACGGTGTGGCCTTATTCGACACCACGGGTTCGGTATTACGTATTATCAACCGTGATCTCGGCATCCCGAACAACCAAGTGTTGGCCTATCCTTATCTGGACAACGAAGGTGGTATCTGGGTCTGCCTCGAATACGGTCTTGCCCGCGTCAACCTAATCTCCGAGTTGCAGCGTTATAATTACGAGCTTGGTCTTGAGGGCGGAGCAATGGTCGTTCGCCGCTACAAGGATGATCTCTATGTTGCTACATCCCAGGGATTATATCGTTTGAATGAGAATCCTGAGCCAGGTCGTCCAGTGACTTTCAGTAAGATCGGATCGTTGTCCTATTGTTGGGGATTGTCGGAGGTAGCAGACCAACTCCTGTCGATTGGAGACGGGAGTGTTCAGGCCATCAGGGAAAAAGGTGGCGAGCCGGAGGTTATCGGCGATGGGTTGATACCATTTTCTATAACTGCAGATACAACGTTTAACCGCGTTTTCATTGGAAATTCGGGTGGTCTTCTGACTACTTTCATTTTCCGAGATGATGAGTGGCATGATGAGGGTCAACTTCATGATTTCGGGAAAAATGTCGTAATGTTGACTCCTGCGCGGGATGGAGCTATCTGGGTCAACTATGGTTTTGATAAGCTGAGTCTCGCCCGTCTGAGCGTTAATCAGGATGGTAACTCAATCGAGTTATCAGATATTCAGATCTTTTCCGATGAGCTCGGTCATTTTGAAAATTCGTTCGGATCACCTTTTTACTGGCAAGATGAACTGTTGATCCTTGGGGAAAAGGATCTCTACCGGTATGATGCTGAAACCCGAAAACTAGTCACAGCAGATGATCAGAATATCTACGAATTGGCGATAGAGAAGGAACCGGTCATTGCGACCAACGCCGTAGACGGCAGTTTGTGGTTTGAGGACATCGAGGGTGTCTGCAACCATCTCATCCCTCTGGACGGGGGAGGTTATGAACTTGAGACGCCACTTCGCCGCAACGCCAAAACCGGATACAACTCCTTTTATATTGAGAATGGAACTCTTTGGGCCGGGCTGGTAGGATCAGACTTGATCAGGTACGACATGAACAAGGAATCAGATTTTGATTTTTCCAACCAGACATTAATTAGATCAGTCCGAACTGGCACCGACTCATTGCTCTTTCGGGGGGCAGAGAACACCGTTTCGATGATCGACTCACCATTGGATTGGAGTAATCGCACGGTTCGGATTTCCTATGCCCTGCCTAGCTTCGATGACATCACGCGTAACGAGTACCAGGTACGGTTGATCGGATTGTCGAACGTCTGGTCGGATTGGACAGATGACACCAGTCAGCTTTACAACAACCTATCAAGGGGTCAGTACAGGTTTGAAGTACGTGGGCGTGATGTCTGCAACATCATCAGCGAAACTGGGACAATTGAGTTCATTGTCAGCTCTCCGTGGTACGCGACATGGTGGGCGGTGACGATCTGGATATTTGTAGCAATAAGTATGGTCTATACTGCAATCCAGAGACGTCTACAGGCGATCGAAAATCGTAACCGTCTACTGGATAAGAAGATCCGGGAGCGAACTGCTCAGGTCGAAGCACTCCTCATCAAGGAGCAGGAGTCTGCGATCAAGGCAACACAGATGGAAACAGCCTATAAGATGGCTGCAACCATTGCGCATGAATTCAACAACCCGTTGGCAATCATCCAGGCTTCCTCGCAGTTGATAGCGAAGGATGTATTTAAAGAACAGAAGCTGCGTGAGTTTGCAGAAATGATTCCTCCCCAGGTTTCCCGTCTCAAGTATTTACTCCAGCGGATAACCACGATCGAAGAGCTGCGTGAGATTGATTATGCGGCAGGGATGAAGATACTTGACATCCATGATGGCAAAGCTCCAAATGGCCGCGTTGTTCCGCCCAAGCCCGAAACTCTGCCCAACCCGGATACTGGTGCCAAGCAGCAGGAATAGCCATCACCCTGCGTTTCCGCTGTACACTTCTCCCTATACCGGTTTCACCCTCAAACGATTCTATTCCGATAGCCAAGAGTTTGCTATCTTGAGGTCTCACTTCATCGGGAAAGGTAATTATATGGCAGAGAATCGTACGTCCGACAACAACTTTGGATTGATGATGATCGCGGTAGCGTTGGTCATCGCCGCCTTACTCAGCGGCAATCAGTGTGTTGACACATAGTGTTGAACTTTTTAAGAATGACTATAGTCTGTTTTCACGCTATCACGAGGACAGGATTATTGTTATGAACCAAAGAGTCATCATAGCGTAACTCTGTTCTTTACTCCGGGAAGCTGACTTGTTGGTTTATATATGGTTGAAACGGCTTGTCGCTTCACTATACTGCATATGAGCACCCTTTTAATAGCGGAGGAATTGTCATGTACACAGTCGTACTATTGCGCCATGGCGAGAGTGTATGGAACAAGGAGAATCGCTTCACTGGCTGGACGGATGTTCCGTTGTCAGAAAAGGGAATTGAAGAAGCGAAAACGGCCGGGCTCACCCTGCTCGACAAAGGATACGACTTCGATGTTGTGTACACATCAGTGCTCAAACGAGCTTTGATGACTACTCATTTCACATTGACAGAGATGGACCGTCTTTGGTTACCGATTCACAAGCACTGGCGTTTGAATGAACGACACTATGGTGCTTTGCAGGGGCTGAACAAGGCGGAAACCGCAGCGAAATATGGCGATGAACAGGTACACATCTGGCGTCGCAGCTATGACACACCACCGCCTCTCCTGGAATCTGATGACGAACGTTCACCGCGTCATGACCGTCGTTATTCTGAGCTTTCAGACTCCGAGATTCCGTTGGGCGAATGCCTTAAGGATACTGTCGACAGGTTTATCCCCTATTGGCTTGAGACTTTAGCGCCTGAGATAGTGAGTGGAAAACGTCTTCTGATTTCAGCCCACGGGAACAGCCTTCGAGCCCTGGTCAAGTATCTGGATAACATCAGCGATCAAGATATTACTAGTTTGAACATCCCGACGGGTATTCCGCTGGTTTACAGGTTGGATGCGGACATGAAACCCGTTGAGCATTTCTATCTCGGTGATGAGGATGCGGTAAAACAGGCACAGGCCGCGGTGGCAGCTCAAGGCAAGGCAAAGTAGCAAGAGCCTGGTTGGGAATGGATTGCTTCTCCATCCCCGCACTCGTCTGCGCTTGGAGGTTTTGCGTGTGTCATTTGCTCAAACTAACTTAGAATTAATGTCAGGTGATTACTGAGCGTTGAGAAGTGAGAACTGGTAGATGTTGCCAGGGTCTAGAAGTTATATGCTTTCAGATGGTAAGCCGTATTATTCATAGCTGTATTTGCATCTGGTAGCAGTTCGATCTGTTCCAAGAAAACAGTTTCGGATCTGGTGTAGACTATGATTCCACTGGACACAAATCAAGCTGGCAACCGTGATTTTGTGCGACTCGCAAGTGACACTTACGAATCAATCCACAGCTCGTTTGACTCTCTGATTCGTTCACTGGAACTCGCCACAGTCGCGAAGGATCGTTTTCCAGATGCTGTCCGCGCTGAGTTGGCCGCGACTGCTGAATTATGGCAGTCGAAATCTGATTCGTTCGATGAGATCCTTACCCAGAATGATTTCCTCCAAGTCTCGACGCTGGAACAGATAGCTCCTCTTCTTCCCCCACAGCGAGCGTTAAACCGGTTCGCACTTGAACGACTACGTCCCGGCTTCTCCCATATGTTTTCCGAATATGGACCTGACCGGCTTGATGTTCTGGGCACAGTCATGTCATCTATTGGTCTGGAAGATCCCTCCATATCACTGAATCTTCTGGATCACGTACTCGAAGGTGCACCAAATTTCTATGTCGCCCTGTTGATGAAGGGTACCATGCTACTTGAATCTGAAAGATCGTTGACCGAAGCACCATATATATTTGAGCGTGCCGCTGACAATCCTCCTCAGGATGACGACAGAAGGTACTATCGAGTGCTAGCTTTGGAACTTCTGACTGAAAGCTTGATACTGAACGATCGTCATACGGACGCTTTGCATGCGTGCCGCCGCATTCAGAAAATCATTCCACCCACTCCCTATATCGATTATCAGGTGGCTCGTATTTTAGCACAAATGCGAAACGTTACAGAAGCACTTCCTGCATTTATGGTAGTAGCCAATCGCGACCCCAGCTTTTACTCGCTCTCCATGCTCGATGACTCATTCAGTACGATCCATGAACAAATTATTGACCAGTTAGACAGGCGCACAACTCATTGGGCTCAATCCATAGACTCTGTCATGGAGAAAGCGGAGAGTGTTATTCTGCTGGCTGATGACTACCAGTTGACCGAACACCCTTCCATCGCTTATGGTCAGAAGGAGTTGCTTGAAATCCAGCAGCAGGCAAAACGCGGGTCATATTCGGCTTACCGGGAATTGGGTCGTGACAAATTGCCGGAATGGACAAAAGAATGGGTTGGAAAGGTTCAGGATACTTTACAACAATCAGTAGATGCGAAGCACGAATCCATCCGCCATTATAATAAGGGATTGCTCGATCTCATCAAGATTCGTCGCATACAGTGGTTGAAAACTTGGGGCGCTATCGCATTGATGCTTGGATTGGCAATCGCAGTTCTGATGGTTGCGCTAGAATTTAGCGTCATCACTGCTCTCTATTTTTTTCTGATGTGGATCGTCACCACTATCCTGTTCCGTTTAATCAATGACGCGATATTCTCAATAAAACTTCGGAAGAAGAGGAAAGATCCTGCAATACTTGCACCGGTTGAGGGGGACGTAGATCGGATTGGACTTTTACGGTCGGAGATGTTAATAACCCTTGAGCACATTTCTGCTGAGGAGCCGATTTAGTAAGAATTTGAGGTGAAGAACCTTTTTTATTCCATAATCGCGGGTATATACAGGGTGAAAGTACTTCCAACTCCCACCGTGCTTTCAACTTCAATCCAGCCACTATGTTGCTTTATAATGCTGTGAACATTCGGCAGTCCCAGTCCGGTGCCTTTTCCGGTCGATTTGGTGGTGAAGAAGGGTTCAAAGATCCTATCTATTATATCTTCCGCCATCCCGATCCCCGTATCACAAACCTCGACGCAAATGTAGGTACCAGGTTCCACCCCAGCCTGTGGTAATTCTGATGGGGTAAGGAAATTGCGACGCCGCACTTTCACCGTCAATGTGCCGCCTTCCGGCATGGCGTCACGTCCATTGACAAACAGGTTGACCAACACCTGACTAAGTCGATTCGGTTCACCCTGGATTGCGGGCATGTCCGGTTCCATCTCGCTGACAACCGTGACATTTTCCCAATCCGCATGGCTCACCAGCGAAAGAGTTTCCTCTATCAAGCTGGTCAGATCAACTGGATAAGGTGTGAAGGGTTGAGGCTTGCTGAAGGTGAGCAGGCGATTTATCATCGCCGCACCCTTCTGGGTGGCTTTAATTATTGACTCTGAAACACTTTTCTGATGCTTCTCGAGCTTATCATCATTACGAAGAACGAGAGCATTTCCTCGTATAATCGTCAGGATGTTGTTGAAGTCGTGTGCGATACCGCCCGCCAGACGACCTAAAGATTCCATGCGTTGCTGATGCATGTGTCGATCAGCATGTTGTTTCCGTAGGCTGAGGTCATTCAGATGTGTGATGCAGGCGCTTCCGAATCCATCCAGTCGCACCCGGTAGGCTGTCAGCAGCATTTCACGTTGTTTGTTATTGACAGCCATATTGACAACTGACTCAAACGTCGATGCTGCAGCTGTTTCCAACAGGAGGTCGGGCCAATCACCGGGCAGTTCGTCATACAGATGACCAATGATCTCCTCGCTAGTTCTTTCCATCAGGCGTATCATGCCCTTATTCCAGAGAACAATCCTTCCGGCGGGATCTATTACGAACGTCGGAAGCAATCCCTCCTGAAGGATGCTGGTAGTATGATCAGCCGATAATTGGATTAGATCAGTGATGGTTCTCTCCTGAACAACGAGAGTGAACGACAGCCTTAAATAGTCGTGATCCCCGGGTCTTAGTGGATTCGTTTGGAGTTTCTCGATTCACGCCCAGAATCGAGACTAATTTCTTCAGTGCGAACAGACCCAATCACGTACGGAGGTAAATGTGCAACTCGAGAACCCCCTATCGCAAGGTTTTTTCCAGCTTTTTTATGTATTATAGAAATAGATCTGCTCGAGGGGGGCATCTTCTTGTTGCGCAGATCTTGACCTCGCTTGATAGTTTAGTTTAATTCGCATCACGGGGTCATAATTGGATTTTATGGATTTTGGTGATAATGGTAAATGAGACCGATTTTCATGTTTTCAAGTCTCATTCCTGTGATATGACCTTCGCTTTTGCTCTGGAGACTCCATACATGCAGAAAATGTACTACAGCATCAAGGAAGCTGCTGAACTTCTCGATCTTCCTGCCCACGTGCTTCGCTATTGGGAAACTGAATTCAGGGAATTGAGTCCGCGAAAAAACCGTGGCGGTAATCGTGTATACCGTGAAAACGACATCGCGCTCCTTCAGGAGCTCAAGGAATTGTTGCACGAACGTCGTTTCACCCTCGAGGGAGCACGTAGCGAACTTAAGCGTCGCAGTGAGGAAGGGAACGTCCGGCTTACTGATCAACAGCGAGCAGAAGTTATCGGGGAATCCCGTCAAATTATTCATGAAATACTTGAGTTACTTGATGATAGCGATAGCGCCTGACATTGAAGGTTGTGTCCAAAATATAGTGTGCGAGTCGCCTCCCTCACGCTTGCTCATCTTTGTACATCTCACCTATCTTCATCGGCGTTGTGATGTGGGTTTTGCCGTTAAACGAAACCTGTTTGTTTGATTGAGTGTTATAGTTTTTGATAGGAATGAATATCGGAGCGTAGCGCAGCCCGGTAGCGCACCTGACTGGGGGTCAGGGGGTCGCTGGTTCAAATCCAGTCGCTCCGACATTGATTATTAGGGGGGTTAGCTGACAACAGCTGACCCCTTGTTTGCTCTTGCGCCATTAGTGCGCCAGTTAGTTGGAAATTCCCTATAGAACTCCGCCGACCTGCTACTTCAAGTCAGCTAAGCTCCGCCTATTCAGCTGCAAACCGATTAAAGTGGGGAGAATTGTGCATATCGTTTCGTGTTGTTGGGGATTCGCCTGTCATAAAGTACCATCCATCCCACTCTCGGAGCAATTGCTATTTCGCGCATTATTCTCTGGAATAATATATGTAAAGTCGACTCTTTATACATACCTTGCATGACAGGGAAATTTCTCATTATTGATCTTATTCCAGGCGTGATGCATGGTAAGCATGGCAGTCGTGGGGAATCTTGGGCTGATTCGAGCTAAGCAGCGGGTGCACTATTACCGTGCAGGGCATGTGATGTTATTCTGTCTGTGCATAGTTACCGGGGGTGTTCTCTCATGACCAGGTGGATTATTAGTTCTCTGTTATTTGCTTGTTTGATCTCAATCGCCGTTGGTCAGGATGTTGTGTTCAATGAGATTGTGTCCTCAAATGCCAACAGTCTCCTTGATGAAGACTTAGAATCTCCTGATTGGATTGAGTTTTACAACGCTGGCAATAGCACTGTCGACCTTGAAGGTTTTGGATTATCAGACGATACTGACGATCCTTTTAAGTGGACGTTTCCGCATATCGAGATGCAGCCTGGTGAGTTCCTGGTAGTATTTGCATCTGGGAAGGATCGGGCTATCTGGCCTGAGCATTTTGAGTCGGTAATCGATTGGGGTGACACCTTCGCTTATGTTCTTGGGAATCCTGATATCCCACTCGACTGGGCATCACCGGATTTTGACGACAGTTTCATGTCGCTCGGTCCTACCGGGATTGGCCGCGGTGATGGTGACGATGAAACAATTGTCGACCAGAACATTTCCCTCTACATCCGAAACACTTTCGACATTGAATCCACAGAGGATGTTGTCTCAGCGCACTTTTCTGTTGATTACGACGATGCCTTTGTCGCCTACCTGAACGGTGAAGAGATCGCTCGCTCAAACATAGGTGTCCCGGGAATAGTACCGAATTGGGATGAAACTTCATTCCATTATCATGAAGCCCTGATGTATCGTGATTTTCCCCCCGAACAATTCCACCTTGAAGATCCACAATCGTTGTTGACTGATGGTGACAATGTCCTGGCAATCGAGGTCCACAACAAACTTCTAGACGACAACGATATGACAATCATTCCATTCCTCACCTACGGAATGGCGACACCTCCTCCCACCCCCAGGGGATTATCCAATACGCTGAGTACCTATGATCTGTTGAACCTTCACACGAATTTCAAGGTCAGCTCATCAGGTGAAACCATCATGCTGACAAATCCTGATGGGGATATGGTTGACATTGTCACTGTGAGCGAAATACCGTCCGATCATTCATATGGCCGTCAACCTGACGGTGGACAGAACTGGTTTTATTTCGAAGCAGCAACGCCTCGTTTTTCCAATATATCCCAAGGGTTTCTGGGTTTTGCAGATCCACCAGTCTTCTCAATAGGTGGAGGTTTTTATCTGGACGGCGCAGTTGTTTCACTCAGTGCATCCCCCCAAGCCACTATTCGCTATACCTTGGATGGATCAGTTCCGACCCCTGATTCCGAAGAGTACACCGCTCCCATACAAATCACTGACACCCAGGTTGTGAGAGCGCGAGCGTACGAAGCAGAACGATTACCGAGCTCGTACGTCACCAATAGTTATATCGTTCGGGATGATTTTACCATGCCGGTCGTAAGCATCTCCACAGATCCAGAACATCTGTGGGACGAGGACACCGGTCTTTTTACTAACCCTTTCAACGGGCTGGAATACCCTGCAAACATTGAATTCTTTGAGCTTGCCGGGGATATGGCTTTCAATTATGGAATTGGACTACGTCTGCAAGGTGGTTCTGGCAGTCTGCCCATGGATCAGAAATCACTTGGTATTCAATTCAGAAGTGAACACGGGACTACCCGTCTGGAGAACTACCAACTCTTCTCCACTAAACCAATTGATTCTTTCAGATCGTTCATTCTGAGAAACTCTGGAAACGATTTCCTTTGGACCATGCTTCGCGATTCGTTCATGACCGGATTGGTTGAAAACACAGGTGTTGACATCCAGGCCTATCAGCCCGTAACCGTTTATATTAACGGTGAGTACTGGGGTATGATGAACATGAGAGAGAAGGTCAGTGAACATTATCTGGAATCAAACCACGGTGCTGATCCTGACAACATAGACATGCTTCAAAATCAGAATCGGGTTATCCTGGGTGATGCGGTAAGCTATCAAGCCATGCTCGACTATCTCGATGGAACTGATTTGAGTGTCTCCGAGAATTATGAGTACCTCAAAACTCAGATGGATGTTGACAATTTCATGATGTACAACGTTGCCGAGTTCTATTGCGTCAACAGGGATTGGCCGGGTAACAACCTGAAGTTCTGGCGACCACGTGAGGAAGGTGGAAGATGGAAATGGATCCTTTTCGACACTGATTTTGGATTCAATATGTTGGAAAACCATACATTCAGATACAATATGTTCTCTTATGCACTGCGACCTGATGGCCCCAACTGGCCAAATCCACCGTGGTCTACCTTTCTGCTTCGGAAGTTGCGTGAAAACGATGAATTCAATATCGACTTCATCAACTGTTTTGCAGACATGCTCAACACGAGTTTCCAGACCGAATATGTTTTACAACGGCTGGATGAGGCAATCGCCAGAATAGAACCAGAGATTTACACTCATCGTGAGCGATGGAATCAGAGCATAGAGGTGTGGGAACATCACATCGAACTGATGAGAGAATTTGCAACTCTCAGGCCATCCTATCTACTCGATGACATCATTGATGAATACGATCTCGAAGGAATTGCAACGTTGGAGATTGATGTTCTGACTGATGGTGGTGATATCCAGGTGAATTCGGTTGTTCCCGAAGAATACCCCTGGAATCCAGATTATTTCCTGGGAGTTCCGATTACTCTGACCGCATTGCCTGAGACAGGTTACGCATTTGTGGAATGGCAGGGTGATGTGGTTTCAACGGAATCCCGGATTGAAGTTACACCCGCAGGCCCAATGAGCATCAGTGCGGTCTTCGAGCCGGGATCACCGAGCCAGATCATGATATCCGAGATCAACTATCATTCCGCAGATGATTTCGACCCGGACGATTGGATCGAATTCTACAATCATGGTCCGGCCGCCATGGATCTTACTGATTGGGAATTCAGAGACGATGATGATCAGCATATTTTCCATTTCCCTGATGGGACAATCATAGAGTCCGAACAGACGGTAGTAGTCTGTGCGGACGCTGATATATTCCGTTCCCTTTTTCCAGGTGACATCCAGTTACTGGACAATCTCGATTTTGGATTCTCCGGTAATGGTGAGCTGTTACGTCTGTTTGCCGCTGATGGTGAGCCAGTCGATTTCGTGGAGTATGACGACTTGGATCCCTGGCCGACTGAGCCTGATGGCAATGGTCCCACCCTCGAACTGATTGATCCGGAATTTGATAATGGGCTCGCTGAGAGTTGGCAGGCATCTGAGAATCATGGTTCGCCAGGTTATGTCCCCTGGATATCTGGTATTGCCCCTGAGCTCCCGGAGATCAGTCAGATTCCGGACAAGTATCATATTGATCGCACTTATCCGAATCCGTTTAATTCTGAGTTGACGATTGCAATAAGCCTGCCGCAACCTTCAGATTTGCGGGTGTACGTTTACAATGTGCTCGGTCAGAATGTGGCAACGTTATTCGATGGCGAACTCGCGGCTGGCAAACACCGATTCACGTTCGATGCGACGGAAATGGCGAGCGGGTTATACTTTGTGAGGGCGACTGTTCCCGGGAAACTCAACCAGGTTCAGAAGGTGATGCTGGTGCGCTGAGTTGGTGAGCTCTCTCACGTCGCTGGGCTTCGCAGTTTGCCCCGACTTGCTTGCAAGCGGTTATCCAGTTAACTCAGCTATGATACATGCCCCTGTGACCCGCCGTCTTTTTGGCGGTTCGCAGGGATCATCCAACGACAGTACTGAGTTCTGAGAAATCAGTCAGGCACCTTGTAACTTGCGGATCAACCCTGTTATCGCCTGCGGCGGTAACAGGGGCATATTCATCATCGGATAATCCACGACATTCATGTCGTGGATTAGCTGAAGTTGGAACGCTTGAAACATGCCCCTTTACCTTCCCATATTTATTTTGTGTTTTCAGCATTTCTGTTGGACAACCACATACCATTTCTTATATTTACCAATTCCTTCAACAACCCTTGAGGTCCACTTTGCGACTGTCGATCAGGTCTCAAACATTGAGCGTGTTGATTCTCCTCATCGTCGCTTTTAGCAGCTATGCACATGTTTATCTCGGACCTGAGAGCGTAAAAGAAAAACTCCATGCCCACAAGGGCGAGCACAATCCTCATCCCGGTTGGTATTCCGGCGAGCTGGATGAATTCGGGGGACCAGACGCTGCCGGTTACATCTTTCGCGACAGCGCCGAACTGGACGGCCCCACTTACAACTGGGTTGAGATGTCCGTTCTTGGCAATGAGCTGACAACGTTGGCCGATGACGATTTTGAAGGTCCGTTTGCTCTGCCCTGGAGCTTCTCCTATTACGGTGATCTGTATTATGAGATTTATATCTGCTCCAATGGATATATCATGTTCGGGGGTGGAAATACCTCCTTTGACAATCAGTCTCTTCCCAACGGCACAGCGCCCAACAACCTGATCGCCCTGTTCTGGGACGATCTGAACCCCGCTTCCGGCGGAACAATCTATTATGGTCCGGATGGTCAAGGTAGTTGGGTCTGCCAGTTTGATGCGGTAAATGAATACGGCAACGGTGGAACCATCACCGCTGAGATCGTCCTCTCCCAGGACGGTTCAATTTTGTTGCAGTACCAATCTCTGGCTAACGGAATTGACGTTAATGGTGAGACGATTGGCATTGAGAATGCCTTGGGTAGTGTCGGATTGATGGCCTCACTGGATTCTTCACCAGTGAACTACCCCTACAATTCCCTGGCAATAGAATTCTCACAACTCACGCCTGATGCCAGCATTACTGGCATTGTCACGAACTCGGACAACGGTGATCCTATTGAAGGTGCCAACGTTGAATTTGGTGGGATCTCTGGCGTGTCAGGCGTTGATGGAAGCTATTCCATCCCCGAAATATTCGCTGGCGACTATGATGTCCATGTGTTGGCTGATGGATACTTCGATTATCGTTCCTCATCGGTAACTGTTCAGGAAGGTGCAAATCTGTTTGATTTCACGCTTGAACCGTCGGGGATGCCCTCCGGATTCGTGGGATCGTGGACTTTTGATGATCCTGGCAATCTGCTGACGGCTTCAGTTGGTAATGATCTGGTCCTGTCAGGATCACACACCGCGATCGATGGGCCTGAACCTGGAGATGGCGCGGTAACAATTGGTCCGGGCAGCTTCTATCGGTGTTACCACGACATTGAAGCCAACGGCGCATTTGGTGAGGCGGATTGGGTCAATCAGTTCACAATTGTGATGGATGTTCGCATCCCTCAATCGAACCAATGGTACTGCTTTTATCAGACAAGTTATACGAATTCAAATGACGGCGACTGGTTCGCAAATCCCAGCGGCAATGTCGGCGTTGGCGATACCGGCTACTCGGAATACACTCTCATCCCGGGAGAATGGTACCGGTTAGCTGTTTCGGTCAATCTGGGCGTGCAGTACAACTACTATCTCGACGGTCAATTGTTGCACATCGGAGGTGCGCAGGCATTAGATGGCCGTTTCGCCCTCTACCCCGCTGATGATGCCAACCAGGTACTCTTTTTCGCGGACAATAACGGGGAAGACAACCAGATTGATGTTGCCCGGATATTGTTGTTTGACCGAAACCTGAGCGGCAGCGAGATGACTTCATTGGATGGGTATGGTCATGAGTTTGAAGGTCCTGAATTCCGTTACATGGTCCCATTCCTGCAAACGCCCACCCCCAGTTCACTCTACGTCTGCTGGCACTCCTCAGCCTCTACAGAGTCAATAGTCCAATATGGAACATCCTCTGAACTTGGATCGGAACAATCTGGCGACTTTCACCAGTTTAACCAGGACACCATCTGGCATTGGGCCAAGTTGACAGATCTTTCCCCGCAAACGACGTATTACTACAAGGTGGTCAGCGACACCGCCCAATCTGAGGTATACCAGTTCACCACCCAGCAACCGGATGGAGATGACCAGGACCATGTTCGTTTCTCGCTCTACAGCGACCCTCAGACCATTGAAAAACACCGCGATGTTGCAAACGCTCTGCGTGAGAAGCTGGTCGAATTGTATGGTGAGGAGTTTCATGAGGACGTTCAGCTGGCGATGTTGACCGGTGATGTGGTGAACACGGGTAGCGACCTAAGCCAATACCAACCCCTGTTCTTCGACAATATTGCCGAGATCAGCAGCAACCTTCCAGTCATGAACGCCATCGGCAATCACGAAGCGGAAGCCAGCACCTATTACCACTACATGCAATATGAGGACTTTGGGGGGCCTGAGGGTGAGAAGTATTACTCATTCTGGATCGGTAACGTTCTGTTTGTATCACTGAACACCAACATCCAGGGACAAACCCAGCTCGACTGGTTGGAAGACCTGCTTGAGACAGCCCAGAATGATGATGCTCTGGACTGGATCTTCGTGTTCCAGCATCACCCGGGTCATAGCGAAACCTGGCCCGATGGGAATACCAGTTGGGTGCAGAATCAAATCATTCCCATGCTGACTCAATACAGCAAGGTTGAACAGGTCTGTTACGGACACAGATCGGAAGAGCACACGTCTGAACTCCAGTCACACTGATAATCTCGTATGCCGTCTTCTGCTTGAAAAAAAAAAAAAAAATAAAACAACAAAAAATCACAAATATAAAATAACACTCACAAACGATTATATATACCATAATGTATCATATAGCAGAACACCACTAAA
>CAJVXH010000054.1 GCA_913009835.1 uncultured bacterium | reverse complement strand
GGATACGAGGAGGACAGAGGGTAGTGGACGAAGATATGAGAGGCACAGTATGCAGTAGGTCAGCAGAGACATGAAGATAGCCAACTCGTTTAATTTTTTTATTTTCTTCTTCATTAGGATTGTTTTCTTCTTTTTTTTTTTTTTAATGATACGGCGACCACCGAGATCTACACTCTTTCCCTACACGACGCTCTTCCGATCTATTGGAGCATTACCTCCGTGCCGGGACAGAACTCGACACCCTGCGCCCCGAGATCCTCTACAACCTCGGTGGTGTCTACGCTCGCATGGGTGAGGCGGGACGAGCTGACACCCTGTACCAGGCACTCGGACCCGATGTGGATGATGAATTGCACGCCGCCGCTGATTATAATCGCGGCACTACTTTCGCCGAAGCAGAACAGTATGAGAACGCCATACCCGCGCTGATTGACGCCCTGAGACGAGATCCCAGCGATCACGATGCCAAGGTTAACCTGGAGCTGGCTCTGCGCAAACAGCAGGAACAACAGCAACAACAGCAACAGGATCAGAATCAGGACGATCAAGAACAACAAGAGAATAAAGATCAGCAAGATCAGGAACAGCAGAAACAGGACCAGGAACAGCAGGATCAAGAACAGGAACCACAGGAAGAGCAAAATCAGGATCAGGAAGAACAAGAGCAGGAACCACAGGACCAAGAGCAAGAGCAAGAGGCTTCTCCCCCTGAGCCAGATGAACTGAACAAGGAAATGGCGGAACGCCTCCTGGATCAAATGCAGCAGGACGAGAAAGAACAGTTGAAACAGGTGATACGTCAGCAAGTGCCTGTGGTGAACAGCGGAAACAAGAAAAAGTGGTGAATAGACCAGACATTGCTGCGTTCATGTATAGATGGCGACAAGCCATTATACCTATGATGGTCACTTTGGCGATGATCATTGTGTCCGATTCCGCATGGGCAAAAGTGAATTCTGTCCATGCTTCCGCATCACCGACCACCCTCGAACTGGGCGACAGCTTCATCTACCAGGTGACGGTTTCAGGGACTGGTACGCTGCCGACACCTTCCAACAACATACCCAGCGCTTTCCAAATCCTCTCCGGCCCGAACAGCAACATCAGCATGGAATGGATAAACGGGAAGATGAGTTCCAGCCGCACCCTGACCTACACCCTGCGAGCTCTGAGAAGAGGTGATTTCACCATACCGGCACCGACTGTGACTGATAGACGCCAGCAAAAGAGTGGCAACGCTGTCAATGTACACATCGAAGCTCCCGGGTCAGGCGCCACAGCTCAACCTTCACCCAACAACATGATCCCGCAGGAAACCAATGTCCGCCAAAGCAACCTGCGGTCCATCTTTCTACAAGCCGAAATTGCCCCGACCAGCGCATACCTGCAAGAGGCGATGGTTTTAACCTTCACACTCTATTTTCAACCCTCGGTGCGGACCTTCGATGTGCAGAAACTGCCCTCCACTGAAGGGTTCTGGTCCGAAGAATGGGAAGTGCAAAGCCCACCAGGAGTTGTTGAACGAAATATCAACGGTCGTCTCTATAACGCCGCAGTCATCTACCGACTGATCCTCTTCCCCACCCGTACCGGTGAACTCAACATCGGGCCGATGAAGCTGAACGTACACTACGTAAGTGGACGGAGCCGCAACCGAAGTTTCTTCGACAGCATCTTCGACAGCTATGTCGAGCAGATGGCTGTCAGTTCGGAACCGATAACCGTAAACATCAAGTCGCTGCCATACGAGAATCAACCGGATGGATTCGCGAATGTGGTGGGAAACTGGAGTCTTGACGCCCGACTGGACGCTAAAGAAGTTCAAACAAATGAGAGTGTTACCCTCACCATCAGGATTAAGGGAGAGGGTAATGTCGGCTTCCTCCCCGCTCCAGAGGTTCGCGTCCCGCCAGACATAGAATTGTATGAGCCAGAAATAAGCGTGCATAAACGACCGGGCAACGGTGAAATCTCCGGCGAAAAGGTCTTCACCTACCTGCTCATCCCAAGACGCCCCGGCGAGCAGATCATACCGCCAGTAGAATTCAGCTTCTTCGATCCGAAACTGGAAGAATATCGCTCTGTCAGCATCAGCCCCGGCACTTTACAGGTCAGCCCATCCTCAGGTTGGGATGTTGCCGATGTGGATGGATCAGGCATCCCGGCTCCGGTAGAAACCGTCGGTCGTGAGATCCGCTGGATCATGGATAGCGCTCCAAGCCTTGACGATTCAATAGAACCCCTCCATCAGCGCACTGCCTATTGGGCCAGCTTCCTGATGCCCATATTTATCGTTGCTGCAGGTTTTGCCTTCCGCAAACACCATGAAAACCTCGCCGGTCAGGAATCAGTGGTACGATCCCGCAAGGCCATGAAACGAGCGTTCACTGTGCTGAAGGAGGCACGCCAACATCACAGGAATGACGAGATTGGCGAAGGATATAACTCTCTGGCATCAGGCATTATAAAATACCTGTCTGACAGGCTGAACGTACCCATTGCATCCCTGGACGAGCGCGTGAGAGATAAGTGTCTGGAATTGAACCAGATTTCGGAAACATCAAGAATTGAACTGAGAGATATACTCTCTCTATGCGATAGCGCACGTTTCAGCCCACATGGATCAGATGCAGATTCGCTCGGCAATCTGATTGATCGATCTGAGAAATGGATCGCTACCGTCGACCGAAAACTGAGACCGACAAAAGTTTGAATGAAAATGTGATCGGAGAAAGGTTCGCAAAACACTCATTATAAGATCGTGAAACACCCGTCAAAGCAGTTTTCCGGGATGTGGACAACCAGTGAATAAGAACTTCACGGACAGTGTGAATAAGCTGTGGAGAAGTCAACCACTTATTTCAGTGGTGCAACAGGTAAGTTGCTATATATCTGATTTGAAACAGCTTAGCAGGAATAATGTGCATTCTGCTAAGAATTCTGAGTTGGGGATAAGCCCGGCAGATGTCAGGTGGATTGTGTGTGGATAACAGTGAGATTTGTGTTGATGAAGCCGAGTAAACACCTTTTCAATCGTCGAATTCTGACACTCACCATTGTCCTGATGTTGGGGCTCACTACCCTCACATTGGCCGTTACGGAGTCATTGCGCGCGGTCGCCGATGAGGCCGATACCGCATATAAGAACGGGAATTACGACCAGGCCGTGACTCTGTATGAGAACATTCTGGAGACAGGAAACAGCAGCGGACCACTGCTCTATAATCTGGGCAATTCCTATTTCAAATCAGGACGGCTGGCCGAGTCCATCCTAATGTACGAACGAGCGTTGAAACTGATTCCTCACAACAGCGATGTCCGACACAACCTTGAATTTGCCCGAGACAGGGCGGTTGATCGCATTGATCCACCACCTCGACTCTTCATCTGGACCTGGATCGATACCCTCCGGGATCTGCTTCCTCCGGGAATCGTTGCGGCCAGCGCCTGGATTCTGACAACGCTCCTCGCCCTGTCCTTCTCGGTGACCATCAACCTCCACCGGAAAAGACCACGATACACGATGAGAGGGATAACCTGGGCTCTGGCAGCACTGGTGGTGCTGAATATGTCATTGATCGGCCTGCGGGTCATGGCAGACGCCGGCCAGCCGGAAGCGATAATAATGGTGGACAAAATTGATGTCAGAAGTGGCCCGGATCGTGCCGCTGGCGAAGTATTCGCTCTACATGAAGGAACAAAGGTGGGAGTGGTCCAACAACTCGAAGGCTGGGCGGAAATTCGCCTCGCGGATGGACGCCAGGGCTGGGTGCCATTCAGCAGCTTCGAGACCATATAACAGAAATACAGTATTTTTGACACATTACCTTGCTTTGACGTCTGAAGGTGCTGTACTTTACCTGTGTAGAGTACGTGACATCAAGCTGGGGCAGACCTATGGACGAAGAAGGTTCCGTGCCACCTATCCGCTTCGACAGACGTTTTGATAAACCACCTCAGCGGAAAAAACAGAAGCTGAATAAGCGTAAGATAGAACCTGAGACAACTGAGCCTAACGACGATAGCCACCCCCGTCCTGAAGACCCCGACAACCCTTCCACCATCGACATCACGGCTTAGACCAGTTGAACAAAACGTATTTCTCCAATTCATCATAACCCTCTCCTATTGGGATTTCCACGAGTGCACCATCTAAATTGCGAGACTCGGGCGTATATTGAGCTCAATCCGTTGACCAACACCCGGCACCTCGCGCAATGAACGAGAAATCCAAACTCCAGTCCTCACTCTCACGGCTGCTCAAACGTGGATTCCAGGATTCCTCCTCCGAATTTGCGTGGTTCAACTCTGAACCTGCGCGCAAGGGTCGTGTTGACTTGTCCCGAGCGGGCGAAGAACGTTTTGTCAGCACCATCCTCGACTTACGCTCTGAAGGTGGGCGGAATACCCTGATTATTGACCGCTTGATGCCGGAACCGGATGACAAATTCTGGCATGAACCGGTTTCATTGCAATGCAAAGTTGTAGCGTTCGATGCCGGGATGGAAGAAACAGCCGAGTTCAATGCGATGGTCGGTGAGAGAATTCAGGTTGACGAACATGCAGGCGTTGAACTGTGTGAGATGTCCAACCTCGAACGCTCACGCCGTGAGTACATAGCGGAAGTCCCGCGAAACAGCCCTCTGGATCTATCCTTCATGTGGTTCGGTTCGTGGATGGATGTAAAGCCCAAAAGGATGAGTATCAACCGATTTATCTTTGATGCTGAAATTAAGGACTTCCAAGATCATGACGGCTACACCATCTCCCAGGCTATAGTCAAACTGGAACACAGCGGCAGCAGCATTCCGGTTAAATTGAATCTGACTCTGGGTAGAAATGGTGAGTTCGAGACCGAGTTGACCAAGATCGATTCTGTCGCTCGTCAGAAACTGACCTCGATGATCGAAGAGGTTTGGCGCTCAAAGTCAGGCCTCACTCAGAAACGGATGAACCCTCCCAAAGAAAAAGGCTACCATCAACGATCTGAGGAGAGCAAAGGGCCGTTCATCCTCCTGTTGTCCAATGATGATTCATGGGGAGATCGACTTAGCGAACTAGGTACGGTAATCCATGTTCCGGAAACCAGACTGAAAACCGTTTCGGAGAGAATTGCTGAATCACCATGCGACCTTTTCATCGCCGATGCTGACCATTGGAAGGATAACGCCATAGCAGTCGAGAGGCTGCTACGTTCGGTTAGTCGCTACCGTAAGATCCCCCGGATCTGGATCAGCGATGAAGAAATTGGGCAACCCTGGGAAGCGAGCGGGATAAACCTGGGTAATGTTGCCGGGGAGGACGCTCCAAGCTCAGAATCAGATGCCCTCGACCATGTCGATTACGGCGCATTTGACCTCATGTCCCGCAATACTGAACCGGGAGTTTCACTAGCGCGTCTTCGCTGGGCGATGGGAGGAGAATCTTTCGGACGAGGAGAGAGCATCCTATTGGTGACCCAGAATGCGCGTCTACGATACCGCATGGGCCTCTGTTTTCTGAGGGAAGCTGGGTTCCAGTTCGTTGTGTTCCATCGCCTGGAGAGCATGGTTCCTGCGCTGGACAAACGTCAACCTCGCTGGATTTTACTCGATGCCAGCAGCTTTGAAGTTGAGATCGACGCCATGCTGGCCCGAGCTCATGAATGGACCCAGCAAAATCGAGGTAATGTTATCATCTTAGCTCGAGGCGCGGCACATAAAAGAGTTACCCAGTGGCTGAAACGAGGGGCGCGTGACATAATCCTTCTCGACCCGTCATTGCGGGAAACGATGAGGCGCCTGCGAACACGCATCATCAGCACTGAAAGCACGTCATCCTGACGCACGTCGAGTGTTTTTGCGACGTGTGAGAAGGATCTCGATGGTGACCTTTGGCTGATCCGTGTGATCATGTATTGTAACTTGGCTCGCACTAGGTTTGATCAGTTGACCATCCCTGCTGGCAAAGCCCGCAGGGGCACCTTGCCCGACTGAGAACACTACTTGGAACATCTTACAGGCTCATGATAAAACTCCCATTGAAAATAGAACTCGCCGGTTTCAACGTTGACCGCGAGACCCTTCGGGGATTGGTGAGCGCCGCCTATGACAACGGGGAAGCTCCGCCACGTGAGGCGATTACTCCTGAAACGTTATCCGCCGCATACGCTCGTATCAGCCGTAACCCCTCCGACATACATGACATTCGCGCAAAATCTCGAGTAGAGGTTGAAGAGGCCAGACGCAGCAATGAGAAAATCGTTTTCGGCCTCGGACACAGTTCTGTCGCCGAACACGCCGTCTTTAACCTGGATGTCACCGGAATAAGCCGTCTGGCAGTCGAAGCCATACAAAGGCACCGGCTGGCATCCTTCACCGAGAAATCACAGCGATATATCAAGCTGGATGGCGATGTCGTCATCCCACCCGAGCTGATAACTGTCGGGTTGGCCGAAGAATTCAGGGAGTTGATCGTTGAGCAGAATAAGACTTACCGAGTAATTGAAGCGAAACTCTTCGACCTCTACTTCCCCCGCTTTAAAGCTGATGGGGGTGGCCGTCCCAAGACGCGCGCCCGTGGAAAGGCTGCTGAGGACGCTCGTTACGTCGTATCTCTGGCTACCCAGTCTCAGTTCGGGATGACGGTCAACGCGCGAGTGCTGGAGAGTATGATACGCGATGCGCTGGCTCATCCATTGGAGGAGTTGAAAGAGGTCGGACGACAGCTCCGCGACCAGACCCACGAGCTCGCACCGAGCCTGATCAAGTACGTTGAATCCACGGATTACGAGCAGTCCCAGTTCAAACGAAGCTGTCACTGGCCGGACAATGATCCGGGCGGAAATACTCAACAGGCTGCAGTTAGTTTGATCGATTACTCGAAAGACGGTGAAGACAACATCTTGACCGCCCTGATTTTCCATAATGAGGGCTGCGGCTGGACAGAGGCCAGAACACGAGCGAATTTCCTCTCTACTGAAGCTCGTAATTCCCTGATACAACGAGCATTACAGCCAAATGCCGCATGGGACCCCGCTCCTCGCGAATTTGAGCTGGCAGATTTCAGCTTCGAACTCATGCTCTCATCAGCCGCATTTGGACAATTGAAACGTCACCGTATCAGCACCCAGATCACCGGACCGTATGACGTGTCCCTCGGCTGGACCACGCCGGAATCCATTGAAGAAGCTGGGATGAAAGAAGTGTTCGACGAGGTTCTGCAACGTAGCGCTCAATTCGCCAACCGGATCGCAGATTCAGGCCTTAACATGAAGCCCGTCGCGCCATACGCCTTGTGCAACGCTCACCGTCGCAGGGTGATCTTCAAGGCGAACGCTCGGGAACTGTACCACATCAGCCGTCTGCGTGAAGATATACACTCGCAGTGGGATATACGCAATCTCGCCACTCAAATGCTGCAAATTGCCAGCGAGAAGATGCCATCTCTGTTTGTGATGGCAACAGGAAAACACCATTTTGCCGATCGAAGACAGAGAGTTTTCAAGGAAGATGTGAAGGAAACACCATCGTGAACCGTCCCTATCAAAAATCGATACTCGCAGTTCTGATTGTGCTGATGATGAATGGATGCGCGGTGCAACGGACTATCGTCCGTTCCACCATGAACCCCATCCTCGAAGGCGGTATGGAAGCGATGATGTCCGAACCTAACCTGGACATCGCCAAAACTGCACTGGCATCCAATCTAAAGCTCATCGAAGGGATGCTGGTCAGCGATCCTCACAACGCCGATCTGCTCATATTTGCAGCACAGGGATTCGCCGCTTATGCACTCGCTTTCGTTGAGGATTCGGACCCGGTTGAAGCTCGGGAATTGTATGCTCGTGCTGCCGGATATGCCAACCGCTGGCTAATAGAAGAGTATGACCTTGATTTACTGGGGATAGTGTCACTGACCGAGTTTGAGCTGGCTGTGACAGAACTCGACGATAAAGCCCTGGCTGGAATATTCTGGCTCGGAAATGCCTGGGGATCGGAGATCTTCAATGGATTGGACGATATTGTTTTAGTCTCGAAACTCCCATACGTCGAAGCGTTGATGAGACGAGTGCTGGAAATCGATCCAAATTACTATTTCGGGATGGCGCATCTGTTCTTCGGTGGATACTACGGGGCTCGTCCAGCCATGC
The DNA here is from genome assembly GCA_913009835.1 of uncultured bacterium. Taxonomy (GTDB): domain Bacteria; phylum Electryoneota; class Electryoneia; order Electryoneales; family Electryoneaceae; genus BMS3BBIN04. The sequence continues at coordinate 12,523 of CAJVXH010000054.1, read as the reverse complement.
TGGGCGGCGATCTGGTGAAAGCCGAAGATCACATCCAAACTCAATTAAACATGACCGATGGACAGGTTTTATTCGGCTATTTGTTCATGGTGAAGTATGTATATCTGCGGCAGTTAGACGAGCAAGCCAGCCGGGACGCACTGCAAATCATCATCGACTTCGACTGCCAGTCTGCACCTGAGAACACCATTTTACTGAACCGTGTCGCCCAGCAAAAAGCGCAACATCTGCTGGACAATCTGGAACAGTATCTCTGATCGGATGATCCCAGACATGAATGTCTGGGGCACAACACAACGCGTCATCCTGACGAGTGTCGAGTGTTTTCCGACGCTCGAGAAGGATCTCGGTTTTAGCCTTCGGATAACCCGCGTTTGACGAGCAAGCACGGGCCTGTTTCATGAATCACAGCAACGGAAGTGACTGGCTACATGGCACGACTCTGAAACCAACTGCCATGTTCAACCGTGAATAGATCAAAGGGGACCTATTACATTGACACCGTCCATCCTACTCAAATGACGTCGAAGGAGAACCTGTGAGACCATTGACGATCATTAATCGAGCAGCTCTGCTAATCTTGTTCATCCTGTTGTCCATGACCTCAGCAATCCACGCTGAGAAACCCGAGCACGAGATCAAGTTTGCAAGCTTGGCACCGGATGGATCGTCCTGGATGCAACAGATGCGTGAACTGGATGCTGCTGTTCGGGACTCGACAAATGGAAAAGTCGGCTTCAAACTCTATCCCGGTGGTGTGCAGGGCGATGAGCAGGATGTAATACGCAAGATGCGTTTCAACCAGCTCCACGCCGCAGGTTTCACTGGCAACGGTCTGGGCGAAATCCTGCCGGAAATGCGGGTTCTCGAACTGCCTTTCCTCTTCCATAACAAAGATGAAGTCGATCTCATTCTGGACACATTCACCGATCAGTTTGATCAAGCATTTCGCGACAAAGGTTATGTTTTGCTGGGTTGGACAGAGGTGGGATACGTATATTTCTTCTCCAACACTCCAATCTACACTGGTGGTGATCTCAAGGGGATGAAAGTCTGGACCTGGCAGGGTGATCCATTGGCCGCTGCCTTGTTCAAGGCGATGGATGTTACACCAGTTCCGCTTTCAATAACCGAAGTGATGACCGCACTTCAGACCGGTATGATCGACGCTGTCTACACCTCTCCCATGGCCGCCATCAGCCTGCAATGGTTCTCACGTACCAAATACATGAATCTCCAGCCAATTACAAATTCAATGGGCGCCGTGTTATTGACACTGAAGTCCTGGGATAAACTTGACGAGAGCGAACAGAAGGCATTGCTCGAAGTCAGTCGCGACCATCTCAGGCAATTAACATTGACCACCCGCATAGACAACCGGAAGAGCATCGAACAGCTCGAACAAGCCGGACTGACCATGATCCCGGTACCGGGACCGGAAGCGTTGGAACAATACCATCAAATCGGTAACGAGGTCCGTCAGAATCTTGTCGGCAACCTCTACTCTGAAGAGTTACTCGCTGAGATCATGCAGACATTGGATACGTACCGAGCTGAAAGCGCCATAGACGAAACAGATTAGCAGGGATATCATTCCAGGGGGGATGAACTTGCGGCGAGCGTTGGGAGGAATTGACAAGGGGCTGACCTATATCGTTTCGACGATAGTGGTTCTGTTGCTCAGCTTCATGGTCATTCTCTCCTTTACCCAGGTCATCTTACGAAATGTCGCCGGACAGGGCATCGTCTGGGCTGAGATCGTTCTGCAACACTCCGTTCTCGCGGTAGCCATGTTTGGCGCGGTTCTGGCCGCACGCCAGGGCCGACAAATAGCCATCGACGTCTTCAGTCACATCTCCGGTCCACTCGTTCGCCGAACCCTCGCCTGGGCAGGCGGGTTGTTCGCCATCACCATCTCGATTATCCTCGCACATGGAGCCTGGGTCTTTGTCCTGTCGGAGAGAGAGTTTGGCAGTGAGCTGGTGGATGGGCTCCCGGCATGGCCGTTTCAGCTGGTAATTCCAATAGGCTTTGCTCTGCTGGCATTTCAAATGCTGCTCAATCTTCTGCTCGGACGAGCTGGATCTGCCATACTCACCCCCAACATTCCCGACCAACCACAGCAAAATGATACCAACCCAGACGGTCAGGAGGATGCATGACCGGACTGTTGGTCATTGGCTGCCTTCTGCTGGCGCTGGCTGGTGCACCGTTGTTCGCGGTGCTGGCGGGGATAGCAATAATTTCCTTCGCCGCTGTCGGGCTGGACCCGGTGGTGATCATCATCGAGATGTACCGGATGACCTCCCAACCGACCCTGCTGGCTATCCCCCTGTTCACCTTCGCCGGATACCTGCTGGCGGAATCCGGTGCCCCGAAACGGCTGGTCCGTCTGTCACATGCTCTGTTCGGCTGGCTGCCGGGTGGAATGGCGGTCGTGGCATTGCTGGTATGCAGCTTCTTCACCGCATTTACCGGCGCGTCAGGGGTAACCATCGTAGCATTGGGCGGATTGCTTTTTCCGGTGCTCATCAAGGAAGGGTATCCCGAACGGTTCAGCCTCGGCCTGCTGACCAGCTCAGGATCACTTGGCTTGCTCTTTCCTCCCAGCCTGCCGCTCATTCTGTACGCGATGATCGCCTCAATCTCAGTCGATCAACTGTTTGTCGCCGGAATAATCCCCGGCTTCCTGCTCATCGTCGCCCTCAGCCTCTATAGCGGCTGGACATCGAAACGCACCCGTATCCCCACCCAACCATTTCGCACCAGGGAAGCATGGCTTGCTATCCGTGAAGCGGCATGGGAAATACCACTCCCCATCGGGATTATCGGCGGCATTTACTCAGGCATCTTCACCCCAACCGAGGCTGCGGCGGTCACCGCCTTCTACTTGCTCATCGTTGAAGTACTGATTCATCGCGACATACATATCACCCGCGATCTGCCGTTGATCGCACGCGAATCGATGATACTGGTAGGCGGGATTCTCATCATACTCGGATCAGCGCTGGGGCTGACAAACTATCTCGTGGACGCCGAAGTCCCCACCGTAATATTCGACTTCATCCGTGGAACCATCAGCTCAAAATGGGCCTTCCTGATCGCCCTGAATATTTTCCTGCTGATCGTCGGAGCGTTGATGGACATCTTCTCAGCCATCATCGTAGTAGTTCCGTTGATCCTGCCAATTGCGCATGAATTCGGCGTTAACCCGGTTCACCTCGGTATCATATTTCTGACTAACCTGGAAATCGGCTACTCGACGCCGCCGGTGGGGCTGAACTTGTTCATCTCCAGTTTCCGCTTCAGAAAACCGGTGTTGACATTATACCGATCAACATTACCCTTCATCGGTATCATGCTGCTGGTCCTGCTGGTCATCACATACTGGGAACCGTTATCACTGTTTCTGGTACAGATCGTATACGGTTCAGGGCCATGACGCATTTTTTAAGTCGGACTGAGTTCAGAAGCACTTGGGGGACCGTGCGGACCGCTGGAACGTGTTGTTCTTCTTGTCTTTCAAGGAGAATCACTGTAGTTTAGTGGATTGCGGCAAGCGGGGAGGTTTTAGACAGCAGGTATGGTCTGTATTCGTGATCTTGTCCCCTCTTGTCACGAGAGACTGTTGATGAATCGTCATCCTGAACCAGCTGCCGATGAAGTCGGCGGTTGAGTGAAGGATCTCGTAGTTTATTTATTTTCTAAGAGATAACAACGAGATCCTTCGCTTCGTTCAGGATGACAGCGACGTGTCAAACATGTAGAACCTACCGCCAAAACGGAGAAGCCAATGCCTCTATCTAAGGGCTTGGTCTGGATTACAGGTGCATCGTCCGGCATCGGCTGGGCAACTTCTCTCCACCTCGCCCGAAACGGTTTTGAGGTCGCGGCTTCAGCGCGAAATGTTGAGGCGCTAAAAGCGTTGAACAAGCGGGATAACAACATCCACCCCTATCCGCTGGATGTTGCAGATCCGATTGAACGTGAGAAGGTTTATTCACAAATACGTGAAGACCTCGGCCCTGTCGACATACTCATTAACAACGCTGGCTACGGGATTCGCGGTACAGTCGAAGACGTTCCCGCCCACATGCTGCGTGACATTTTCGATGTGAACGTGTTCGCAGCGATCGAACTGACCAGACTGGTGCTTCCGGAAATGCGCGAACGTCGTGAAGGACGCATCATCATGGTGAGTTCAGTCCTCGGACGTTTCACCACGCCACTGGGCGGAGTTTATTCGGCTACCAAACACGCGCTGGAAGCCTTCTCCGATGCCTTGCGGATGGAAATGATTCCCTGGGATGTCAAGGTAGTGCTGGTCGAACCAGGACCGATTCGCACCAACTTCGGCAAGGTAGCCAAGAAACAATCGGACGCTATACTCCATAACGAGAAATCCCCCTACGCTTCCCAATACCAGCAACTGTTGAGCAAGCCCGCCTATAAACCACATGAACTCTGGGGGAAGGCGAGTGTCGCAGAAGTCATCCGGAAAGCCGTTGAACTGAAAAATCCGAAAGCAAGATACCCTGTCCACTCGCTGGCAATACTATTACCCATACTACAAGCGCACCTGCCAACGGCGATTTCTGACCGCATATTCGGCAGCCATTATGGGTTCAAACCGGAGTCGAACACGTGATCCAAGTGACTATCCCCGGTTGGCGAGACCTCAACATTGACACCGTTCTGATGGACTATAACGGCACCCTCGCTGTTGACGGTGAGCTGGTGGAAGGTGTGGCTGAACGAATCAAAGCACTGGCCGAACAGGTGGAAATCATAGTAATGACGGCGGACACTTTCGGTTCTACCCCAGATTCGCTTGAAGAACTGCCAGTGAAACTGCGGAAAATATCCGCTGGCAGCGAGGCGATGTCAAAACGCTTCATCGTCGATGAGTTCAGCACATTGACCACTGCCTACATCGGGAATGGTGCGAATGACGAGAAAGCGCTTTCATCGACAGCTCTGGGTATAGCGGTAATCGGTACAGAGGGGGTGTTTGGTCCTACGCTTATGGCCGCTGATTTGATAGTCACATCACCGCTCGATGCTCTAGACTTGCTTCTACACCCGAAACGGATAGTTGCCGGGCTGAGACGTTAATAGCCCGAAGATACATGTATACCAATTAATGGGAGAAAGTACCTTGATGCGAGTGGGATACGGGGTTGACATGCTGCTTTTCGCCGATAATCGACCACTGATCCTCGGTGGAGTGGAAATCCCCTCAGAACGAGGGCTCGATGGCCCCGGACAGGGAGATGTGCTGGTGCGAGCGATTATAGACGCCTATCTCGGTGCTTGTGCCTATTGTGACCCCGGCCCCGCACCTATCGGCCCCGGTGATGAAATCACATCACTTGAAGCGCTCGAACGTGTGGCCGAACGTGGATCCAAAAAGCGTTCCTCCATAATCAACATCGACAGTACTCTGCTGATTCGACGACCACGCGTTTCACGACATGTTGACAAAATGAGAACGAATATTGGCAATGCCCTGGGATGTGATCCAATGCAGATCTCAATCAAAGAACGCAGCCCGGAAGGTATTGGACCCGCCGGACGCGGCGAATCGGTTGAGGCACGAGTTGTCCTGTTGCTGAATCTGGAGACGCACCTGGATCGTCGTTAACAGAGCGCAATGTCCATTGGCTTACACCTGAGGAAAGAGTCCACATGAAACGTCGGCGAATATTAACATTTGTCATTGCTCTCGCTGGCGCAGTGCTCGCTCTCATCTTTTTCAATGGCGCATATTATTACGAAACTGCCCGATTTCTTTTTGACGCATCAGTTCTCGCGGCAGCTATGGCCTTCATCGGGCGGATCCGACCGGCTCGCACTATCCAACGTGAAATCCTCCGGTTTATCAGTGGTATTCTGATTCATGTTATGGTGGCAGGACTGATTGCCGGCTACTTCGTCTTTTCTGAATTCACTGATATAGTAACATTAAGCCCTTCTCTACTGCTGCTGATTCACATCCCGCTCGCCGTAAGCATTGCCTGGTCAATATGGAGCATCATTCGCCTCGGTGGACGTGAACACTGGGGAAAAAGGCGCAAAGCGGTACTGATATACGGCGCATTTATACTGACTATGCTGTTGGTGGGCGCACCGACTCCAATCATGATCATTCTGGCAATCGGTTTCGTCCTGTTCGTCAGCCCTTGGAATTGGATCGAGACGCTCAGAGGTCGAAACGGATGGATAATCCTTCTGCTTTTCGCCCTGGCACCGCTCGGGTTCATTTTATTCATGAGCGATCTTCATTCCAGTCAGTCTGATGGATTGATTGTCACCGCTTCCGCCGCCTTGGACCCATTACTGCAATCACGGCTGCTCGATCTGCTCGGTAACTTTATCGCATTCACCTGGTTCGCGATTCCGCTGAAATTGACTGTCGCACTGTTTCAGGGTTTGTTCGGTGTCCGCATCCCAATCTGGTTAAAGTTCAGCACGACATACCTCTTCAGCACTATTATTCCAGGCTTGCTATTACTATTGCTGGTATTTCTGGGAGTGTACATAGGCATAGGATCGCTTCGTGCTCAGCTCGTCCGCGACATGATACATGATGATCTGCGAGAACTTGAACTGGCGTTGGAAGACAACCGATTGCAGGGATATGCGGTATCTGACAGTGTCGCGGCGGCAACCTACCGTCGAGTATTCCCCACTGGGGAAAAGGAAGGGCAGGTTCCCCCACCTCCAAATCCCTTTGGATCCAACGAAACTGGTAGAGCGGCAAATCCATACTCAGACCGCGATTTCTCATCGTCTGACAGTTGGAGGATGTACACCCGCATCGATTCAATCATGGGCGAAATGGGGCCGCTGGAAACGTGGATAAAAGAATCTGATGACTCGGGTCTGTGGGCCCTTCCGGACACTTTGAAACCATTCCCAGGATGGAACTACGCCTCAACTGAACGATACGGTCTGCTGCCATTTTCCGACAACCGGGCAGCTTATGCAGCAGCAACTGTCCCAGTAGAGAACCAGACTCTGATCAAAGTCGCCATGCGTCCCTTGAACCCGGACGCTCTAGAACCATACAAAAAAACCGTCCGCTCTGAAATCACCTTGCGACCATTCCAAGTCGTGCATCTGGGAACTTCTGACGATGGCCTGAGCTACCAGATCTCAGGTGAAGAACAGAAGGCGGATGTGGAAATACGCACAGCCAGAAGTTCAGGCAACAGCATCTGGGAAAAATATTTTGCACATGGGGTAACCGAGCTGGAATCATGGCCCGGTATGAACAATTCATCAACCTCTGTCGGACAAGTAATAGTACACACCAGCATCGCCGGTCTATTCAAAACTCTCTATGCCTGGGAAGGTATCAACCGGGTGACAATAATCGTTTTGCTCGCATTGGCAGGGATGTTCGGGCTGGCAGTTCTCTTCTCCTCACTGCTCGCAGGCGGAATCACTCGAACCATAATGAGATCAGTGCGTGAACTTCGACAGGGAACCGAACGGCTGCGTAAAGGCGATCTCGAAGTTCAGATCGAACCGCGAGGCAACGATGAATTGGGCGACCTGGCGATCAGCTTTAACGAGATGACATCCGACCTGCGCCGAATGATCTCCGAAGTTACAATCAAGGAACGACTTGAACGTGAAATCGAGATCGCGCGACGTATCCAGATTCACTTGCTCCCCACGGTGCTGCCAGAACGTCCGACATTGCAAGTTGGCGCACATAGCGACCCAGCCTTCGAAGTCGGAGGCGACTATTACGACTGCATCGATCTCGGTGAAAAGGGACTGCTGGTGGTACTGGGTGATGTCTCCGGGAAGGGCGTTGGCGCGGCAGTTTTGATGTCAAACCTGCAAGCCAGTCTCAGCCTGCTCGCCACTCAGAATCTGCCGATGAACGAAATGGTCAGACAACTGAACGTCCAGGTCTGCAAGAATTCAACACCAGAAATGTTCATAACCTTCTTCGCCGGACTCTTCGATCCAGAACGCGAAATCCTCACATACGTCAATGCTGGTCACGACGTACCGTTCCTGATCCGTCGAGGCAAACCTATCAGTCTGGAAATTGGCGGAATGCTGCTGGGCATCATGGAAGATGGTGAATACACTTCCGCTGAAATTGACATTCATGCTGGTGATCTGTTTGCTGCCTACTCAGACGGTCTGACCGAAGCGATGAACGATAGCGATGTAGAATTCGGACGAGATCGGCTGATCCAGACAATGGACGAATTCAAGCACCTGGACCCACACCTCCTCGTAACCAAAGTACTGCAAACAATCCGTGACTATGCCGGTCATGAACGCGCCGGACGGGACGATCTGACCCTGATCACCGTCAAGGTGATAGAATCCTGAACCCTGCAACCAGGCAGCAGTCTGCGGTCAGCGGCCTGCAGTCAGTACCTTAGGAATAGCATGGCTTCAATACTCGTCATTTGCGGAGGGGATAACGCCGAACGCCGTGTGTCTCTGTCCGGCGGGGATGCGGTAACCACAGGACTGGCTGATGCTGGTCATGACGCCTGGAAACTGGACACCGCCGATCCGGAAACCATCGTTCCACCTAATCAACCTCTCCTCGATGGACCAGTCGGCTTGGCCCCACCAGACGAAACAGAGCGCGCGACGCTCGACCGTTCTGGCTGGCTGAAACTGTTCAAGACGATCAGCGATCACCGTTTCGACGCCGTCTTTCCCCTGCTGCACGGTGGCTGGGGCGAAGGCGGACAGATTCAAGCTGTCCTGGAGCTGATCGGGATACCCTTCCTCGGCAGCGACATGCGATCCTCCGCTCTGGCACTGGACAAGATCCGCTCCCATCATATCGCAGAATCCATCGGATTAAGAGTTGCCAAAGCAGAGTTATTGCATGTTGTACCTGGAAACGTTTTCTCATTTAACGATGCATACCGCGCCATCGTGACGTCCACAATTGATCCGGAATGGGCATCATTCGTCAAGGAGTCTCCGCACCAGGTCGTGCTCAAGCCCAATTTCGGTGGATCAACGGTAGGAATCACCATCAGTAAAGATGAGCAAGAACTACACGACGGCCTGCAGACCATCATCAACATGGGTGACAAGCCCTTGCTCGAGGAATACGTACCGGGACGCGAAGTCACTGTCCCCATACTTGGCAACCAGGCCCTGCCAATGCTGGAGATTGTGCCCAGAGAAGGCTACTACGACTACCAGAACAAGTATACCAAAGGCATGACCGACTACCTCTGCCCCGCACCGGTGGATGAGATGATCAATACCCAAGCGAGTTCATACGCCGAGGCTATTTTTGCTGAGCTGGGATGCCGCCATGTCGCAAGAGTGGACTTCCGCCTCACTGATAGCAATCAGTTGGTGTTTCTCGAAATCAACACCATGCCCGGAATGACAGACCTCTCCCTGGTTCCAATGGGAGCTAAAGAGGGTGGACTCGATTTTCCAGCGCTGATGAATCACTTCGTCGAGCTGGTGCTCGAATGAGTACGAATGAACACGAGTGTATTTGTCCGGGTCTACGACCACACATACTGCTGCTCGTCGTTCTACCCCTCTTGTGCTCTACTCTTCCAACCCTGGGACAAGTGATCATCACCGAGATCATGTACAACCCCGCAGGAGCCGACGATTACCTCGAATACATTGAGGTGTATAACCTCGGCGAACCTGTGTTCTTGACCCGGTTTTCCATCTCCGACGGAACTGGTACTGACCTACTCATCCGCCCACCCGGCCACTTTTACAGCAAGCTAAAAACAGGTGAATACGGACTGATTCTTGACAGCGGATACTGGGATAATGGTGGCGGCATATACGATGAATTCATCCCGGCGGACGCCGTCCTGATGACTGTCAACGACGATGCCCTTGGTTCAGGCGGGCTGTCTAACTCGATCAGCGAAACAGTCTCCCTGATTGATCAGGATGCTATCACTGTCTCCGAACGAACCTATCTGCTCGGTGCGCAGGACGGTCACAGCGAAGAATGCATACAGCTCACCGGAGATGAGTCCAACGATAACTGGGCATTCTCGGTGGCAGGGGGCACTCCTGGCGACCATAATTCAGTCGGCTGGCCAAACGATCTCGCTGTCAGCCTGGATGAAATCACACTTGAGTATGAAGAAGATTTGGAGAGCTTTCACATCTACTATGAGGCTGAAGTCGAGAACGTTGAGACTGAAGATTCCTCACCACGTACCGTTGAGTATTGGTTATCCAATGCCCAAGCCGATCTCGATATACTACTGGGATCAGGTGAAATTCTACCGCTTCAGCCGGGCGAGGTCATTGATGTGCCATGGGATTCACAAGTACTCTTCCCGGATGGCGACTACCTCGCCACGATAAACCTCTCACCTCCAGATGACAGTGCGGAGAATGATAGCGTTCGTTCCAGCATCACATTCTACAGACCACGTAAGAATGATCTAGCTCTCAGCATAAGTGAGATCACCGCGGAGTATGACAACGACAATGATCACCATGACCTGTTTTTCGATATAGCAGTTGAGAACGTTGAAGCTGACACCTCGTCTCCACGTACCCTTGAATACCGACTGTCCAACACCGAAACCCATCTGGATACACTGCTGGGTAGTTATGATATCCTCGCACTGCCACCAGGTTCGATAATCGATGTACCGTGGCTGTCTTCCCTGTTCGTTCCGGACGGTGAGTATGTCGCTTCGGCAAACCTGTCACCCGCGGATGACGATGCTGAGAGTGATACTGTTCGTAGCAATCTCACCTTTTACACCCCTCCAGACCTCGAGGAACCCTGGTTCGAGTTCAGCGAGGTGATGACTCACCCTCCAGACTATCCTCTCGCCTCAGAATGGATCGAGCTACGAGTGACTCACCCGGAACCTTTCGACCCCAGCGGTTGGGGAGTTCAAGACCTGGCAGGCACTATTGCCCGCTTCCCCGACCTTTTATCACCAATAGTACAGCCCGATTCGTTGATTGTTCTCACAGAAAACCTTGATGTGCTCAATTGGCCCGGTATGAGAGAAGACCAGGTGATAATACCGGAGAACTGGCCCATCCTTAACAATGATGGCGACCAGCTCTTCCTGGTGACGCCTGATAATCGTATTTATGGAGAGACCGTCATAATTCCGGAAGCAGAAAAAGGCTACAGTCTCCTGTATTACAATGATGAAAACTACCCCGAGTTAGAGGGCTGGTACCCAACTCAATATGAACCCTACGCCACTCCCGGACGCGAAAACTGGGTCGTCTATCCGCCTAATGACTTCTCCATTGACAACGTATCTACCGGAATTCAATGGAATATCGTACCCGGCGACGGCGATACCGATAGTGCATTTGTGGAGATCTTCACACGTTCCGAAGGCTGGTTCTACATGGACCAGATACCCTGGCGAGCTGTGGCTGAACTCGGCTCGGAAATAATCACCATGAACACCCAACCGTTCACCCCCTCCCCTTTTCCCGGCGAACTGGTGAAATCAGTCGCTACCGCACATTTCCGTGACTTCCCCTATCCCGGACAATGGATCGTTCGGGCTGAATTATTAGTTGATGACGCCGACCTCAGCAACAACTCAATAGTCGCCATACTCACCGTACCCTATGGCGAAATTGATGACCCCAGAACTTCTTCTGTCGAGGTCTACCCGAATCCCTTCAGCCCGGATGGGGACGGCTACGAAGACCGCACCGTATTCACCTTCAGCTACCCTGCTTCCGAAATTATTGTCACCATCCGTCTCTTCGATTCCGTCGGGCGTTCACTGGGGATCCTGGCTCGGGATCTTCATTTGGCTGGTGATGCCGCATGGGAATGGAATGGACGACGTGGCCTTTCCAACGGTCAATTCCTCCCCCTCGGACTGTATGCCTACCTGATAGATATCCGATCAGCGGATGACAGTCAGTCCTGGCGTGTGAAAGGCGCGCTGGCCTGCGCTGGCGGACGGTAGTAAATGCGGGTAGAGCGCGACATTGCCTCCCAGCAATCACTCGTCTATATTCCACCCACCGGATAGGCGGTTTTTGTTTTTCTTCGGCATGTACGTGCGGACGTTCTCCGAGGTCCTTCAGCCACGTCCTGGCACTTTTTTGGAGTCCGCGCCGAAGAACTGATGTTCATTGACCCCCGTGACAAATAGCGGCTTCAAGTGCCCTGTGCTACTGGGACGAACAATCAGGCAGAAACACGCACACCATCGTTCATGCTTCACGGAGATGTATCATCATGGCAAAGAAAATCCTCATCATGGGAGCCGCCGGACGCGACTTCCACAACTTCAACGTGCTGTTCCGCGACAATCCGGACTATGAAGTCGTTGCCTTCACCGCAACAGATCGGAAGAGCACACGTCTGAACTCCAGTCACACTGATATATATCGTATGCCGTCTTCTGCTCGAAAAAAAAAAAAACACTTTCTCTTTTCTTTTTCTTCTTTTCCTCACTCCTCCCCCCCCCCGTCTTCCCTCCCTTCCCACATCTCACTCTCCTCTACTCCCTTCACCCTTCCATCCCCCCTCACC
>CAJVXH010000053.1 GCA_913009835.1 uncultured bacterium | reverse complement strand
GGCGCATCCCCCAAATCAGGACTAGCGAGGTTGTGGTAGATCGGGAAGGCCGCCAGTAATACGAAGATGGCCAGCCCGAGCAGGATTTTCGGCATGTCACGCATTGGCCTTTTCCTCCTGCGTTTCGGCTTCCCCAGATGGAGCCGCCAAATGTGCCTGGGAATCTACGATCGGATACTCCTCACCACGTAAATCAGCATCGCGATGCTTCTCACCAGTCATGATAAGCGCATTGCCGATCATCTCATGAACGCCCGCGACCTCAGTACCTGGTGCCCAGAAATCCATCACCGCCGGTAACGTCGCCTTGTCAATCGCGCACATGCAGAGAAGCACGTTCACATCATGCTGATCCTTGACATACTGCACCGCGCTGCCACGGGGCAGACCGCCACGCATCCGCATCTCAAGGTTTTCTTCCGTACCCAAACCCGCACCGGAACCGCAACAGAATGTCTGTTCGCGAATCGTGTTCTCCGGCATCTCATGGAAGTTGTTGCAACAAGCCTTGATCACTTCGCGCGGCTCTTCCAGCAATCCCATACCACGTGCCGGGTTGCATGAGTCATGATAAGTGGTGATCCAATGATCGTTACGAGTCGGGTCCAACTTGATCTTGTTATGGTGAATCAAGTCAGCCGCGAATTCGGCGACATGAACCATCTTCGTCGATTTCGCGTTCTCAAAAACCGTACCCGTAATCGGCGACTTTGGAACCTCGAGGAAATCTGCCGGTTCCTGTAGAGTGCCCATGTACTGGTGAACTACACGCCACATATGACCGCACTCACCGCCAAGAATCCACTTGACACCGAGGCGCTCAGCTTCCATGTACATCTTCGAATTCAGCCGCTTCATCATCTCGTGGCTGTGGAATAGACCGAAGTTGCCGCCTTCTGAAGCGTAAGTTGTCCAGGTGTAATCCAGCCCGATCTCATGGAACAGCATCAAGTAACCGAGCAACGTGTAGTAGTGCGGACTGGCGAAGTAATCAGCCGAAGGCGCGATGAACATTATCTCAGCGCCCTTACGGTTGATCGACCAATCGATCTTGACTCCGGTGATCTCTTCAGCCTCGTCAACCGCGAATTCCAAGCTGTCGACGACACCATGAGGCTGGATGCCCAGGTGGTTACCGGTACGGAAACAGTTCGCGGCCGGAGTGTTGACCCAGTCAATTCCAAGTCCCAGCTCCCACATCAGCTCGCGTGCGATCATGGTGATCTCGGCGGTGTCAATACCGTAAGGACAGAACACGCTGCAACGGCGGCATTCAGTACACTGGTAGAAGTAGTAGAACCACTCCTTCAATGCTGCTATATCCATCTTCCGGGCGCCACCCATCTTCCCGAATACCTTGCCGAACAAGGTGAAGTCGTTGCGGTAAACTGCTCGCATCAATTCCGCACGCAACACCGGCATGTTTTTCGGGTCGCCGGAACCGAGGTAGAAATGGCACTTGTCCGCGCAGGCTCCACAGCGAACGCAGATGTCCATATAAACCTTGAGGCTGCGGAAACGCTTCAGACGCGTCTTGAAGCCTTCGAACAATATGCGCTGCCAGTCATCCGGCAACTGCCAGTCCTGTTCATAAGGCTGCCACTTGCGCACATTCGGCAGGTCAAGGTATTCCATCGACTCAGGCGTCGCCGCAAAATTCCAATTGCCCCGCGTCGCCTCGAAATCGATGGGCCCGGTGTCCATCCACCCCTTCTTGGGAGGTGAATAATCGACGTTGAACAGGGCTTCTGGTTTCAATTTGTCAGCCATTGGTAGCCTCCGACTTTCCGTCCCCTTCCGGGTCCGCATCCAACGGCAATCCGGCTGCCTTCATCACCGTACGGAACTCATCTTCATATTCCTGATAAGTATGCACCTTCACCGGGTAATCCCACGGGTTCACGTGACGCACCGCACGGGTGTTGTTCGGCATGTTGCGCGTGGGGCTCAGGAAAATGCCGCCCATGTGCATCAATTTGCTGAACGGGAAGTATGCGATCAGCACGCTGACCAGGAACAGGTGAGTGAAGAACAGCGGGTCTATCCCCTCAGGGACCGCCGGATTCAAACTGAACAACCCAACCGCCAATTCCTTCACCGAGACGATGTCCACCTTGTAGAAATAACGCATCCAGACACCGGTGCCGCCAATACCCATCAACAAGAATAACGGGAAATAGTCGTTGGCAAGTGACAGGTAACGGATCTGCGGCATCACCACCCTGCGCACGAACAGGTAACCGACACCAACGAAGAAGAAAACGTCCGTCAAGTACAGTATCGGTAACCCGATCTGGAAGAAACCATCAACGTTCTGCAATACGTTCACAAAGCCCGGGGTGGGGGTTACGAAATATTTCACATGACGAAGCAGGATCACCAGGAAGCTGTAGTGGAAAAGAATTCCAGCCAACCACAGCCATTGTGTTGATCCATACAAAACCCGTCCGCCCTTCAGTTCCGATACCGTATTCCGGAACAAACTGCGGAAGAAGAGGACTTCCAACACCATCCGCCAGAACGTTTCCCAACCGTTGTATGGACTTTCCAACGGTGCCCGCTTTATCCACGGCAGCGATTTTGCCTGGCCCGCTGTGGTGGTGATACGGAAGGGCACTGGTATCCTCGCCCAACGTAAAACCTTAACCACGAAGCCGAAGATGAACATCGCCAACGCCAGATACGGGATTATCACGCCGAACACCAAACCCAACCCCATCCCCGCCGTCAGCAACGGGATCGCGATGAGGATCAGGACTGCGATCAGCGCAAATCCAAGTCTCATGCTTCGCCTCCTTCATGTCCGTTCGAGACCTTCGGGGCTTCCTGGCCCTCCCGATCCGCGGTTGCGTCAAAGGCATGCTTGCCCTGCTCGCCGAAGTGTTTGATAATCAAATCGCTGCGACGACCCGCCTCCCTCGTCTTCAGCTCAAACAAATCCTCTCGGCAGGCAACATATATGTCAAAAGCGTACATCGCGAGTTTGTCTATGCGTGATTCAAATGCCAGCAACTCCGCCAACACCGTCGCATCAGACAATTCGCTCTTAGAAAACGATTCCCGAACAACCTTCTTCAACGAATAAACAAAGCCTATCGCCTGAGACGGGCTGTAATCCTGTACCGAACGCAATCGGCAAAGTGGATCGAGATGCTCCTTCAAACGGGGAGTCTCGAACTCGCCATCCAGTACCAGATCCAACAGCACCGGCAAGTCACGTCCCAGAATATGACCGATGGGATCGTTAAAGGATGTTGATTGCTGCGTAAACTTGATCCGTCCGGCCTTCGGGTAGGTGTCACGCACCTCCTTCTGCCAGCTCGCTACTAATGAGTCGCGACGTTCCCGCAGGACATCATCTAACATGTTATATCCTTCACAAATAAGAGCATCTGATCATCCAGATAACTCAGCCAAGGATATGCCCCTGTGACCCGCCGTCTTTTTGGCGGTTCGCAGGGATCATCCTACGGCAGTCCTCAGTCTCGAACCTGAGAAAACAAACACGCACCTCATAACTTGCGACTCAACCCTGTTATGACCTTCGGTCGTAACAGGGGCATGTTCAAGTACGGTTCATCCGCGATATAAATATCGTGGATCAACCAAAACTCATTCATCATCAGCAAATTGCACACCAGCCTGCATCGCGCGAAGACGATAATGCACAGCGTCTTCCATACGTCCCAACCCTTCCAGCGCCATCTTCATACCAGCCAATGCCATCGGCATCTCGTTCTCAACCTGCAAGACAGCGCGAAACTGGGTTTCTGCTTCAGCGAAATTCCCCAGCTTCAATGATGCCATCGCGAGGTTTACACGTGCCGGCATAAAACCCGCACGGACTTCCATCGCCCGCTTGGAAATAACCGCCGCTTCCTGGTATTCCCCCAGCTCATAATGAGCCACAGCCAGGTTCGTCCAGGCATGTAACAGATTCTTATCCCGTTCCACCGCGTTCATCAACGAATCCCGAGCGCTCGCGAATTCACCAATATTCAGAAGAGCGACACCGAGGCTATACCACGAGCTGCCGTCATCAGCACCGGCCTTGATCTCATCCTGCAGCTTCTGAACCGCTGCACGGTTCTTCTCCAACTGCTGACGTTCAGCAGCCTTCTGTATATCCTCAGAGGGTGGCATCTTGATGGCCACAGCGGACCTCGTCTCTAAACTCGTCTCTCGTGTCTCGGTCTGGGGCATGACTCTTTTTGCCCGGACGTGGCTCGTCCAACGCGGATGATTACAAGTCAACACCGAGATCCTTCACTTCCTTCAGGATGACGACCTTGTAGTCTTCGCATCGTCCCTGAACCGTCGGGCAGCAGCCAACATACCCTCTGCCCATTCGGTGGTTCCGGACGCATGAGTGTGGGTGTACATCGCGAGCACATTCTTGCGTATCAGCCCATCCCTGCCAGAACCAACTCCTGTCCCCTTGCTCAAATTCAACACAGTCACAACATCAGGATCTCCCCCAAGATCCCGAATGTACGAATAATGAAACTCGTGACCGCGAATCCTCGTCCCAACGGGGTAAAACGGATTCTTTTCCGTCACAACACCCATTGTGTAGCCGTGTCCGGAAGGTTTCTTCGACCACGATACCTGATGGGGGAACACTCCAGCCATCCTGCTTACTTGCCCATCAAACTCAATCGATTCACAGAGCAGCATCAAACCACCGCACTCCGCATATATGGGCAACTCGTTCTCAGCCGCAACCCTGATCGCGTCCAGCAATTGACGATTCTCTGCGATCTGGGCGGCATGAGTTTCGGGAAACCCACCGCCGATGTAAAGAGCATGAATGTTCTCAGGTAACGCGCTATCGTGAAGTGAATCCACTGTCACAATTTCCGCGCCTTCACCTCTTAAAGCTTCAAGATTCTCCGGGTAATAAAACGAGAACGCGCTGTCCCGCAACACCGCAATACGGGGCGAGTCAGCCGTTCCCCCTTCACCAGCAGAGCTAGATGATCTAACCTGATGTTGAGGCAATACAATTCGTTCTGCTACCTGCGGATGATCAGATTCCTGGGGAGGATCCGGGAATGTCGAGATACTGACCTGGGGGCGAATGTCATCCCCTGGTGGTACATCTTCGCCCCGCAGAGAATCAAACAGGGCGTCAATATCCACATGGTCGTATACCAGGGAAGCGGCCATCTCAATCGCGGTATTCGCCCGAGGGTGCTCATCTACTGTGACTAAACCCAGGTGACGCCCCGGAAGTATCTTGCCCCCTCCGCCCTTCACCCGTGGAATTGCACCGAGAACCTTAACATCCGTGTGTGTCTCTATCGATTCCCGCGCCACAGTCTCATGACGCGTCCCACCGACCCTGTTCAGCACCACACCCGAAATCATTAATGACGGGTCAAACTTCCGAACTCCCAACACGATAGCAGCTAGAGTCGCAGTCACCTTCGTCGCATCAACCACCAGAACTACCGGTGATTGCAGACGTTTGGCAAGTTCAGCTGTACTATGGCTACCACTCGCATCAACGCCATCGAACAAACCACGATTGCCTTCGATCACTGACACATCTGACCGCTGACAACAATAGTCCCAAGTCCGGTGAATCGCTGCGTCGGTCATCAGGAAGGTATCCAGATTCCGACAGGGAGCCTCTGCGGCAAGCGACAGCCAGGCCGCATCTATATAGTCCGGGCCCTTCTTGAAAGGTGCGACCCGATGCCCCCTTTTTGTCCAGCCAGCAACCAGCCCCAATGCGACAAGAGTTTTGCCCGAGTCGCCACTGAGGCCAGCTACCGTCACAGACCTACAGGGTTGAATCATGAGGGATCAGACGCAACCGGTTGGCTTCGGCAGACCAGCAACCTTGCAGGCGCCTTTCGCCGGGCCAGATGGGAACAGCTCATAAACACGCTTCAACGGAGTCTTGGTCTCCTTGCAGAGCTTCCGTACCATCGGCGCAATACCGAACTGCTGGTAATAGTTGCGCAGATAGTTGACGATGTTCCAATGTTCGTCTGTAAGCTCCTCTACGCCCTCGCCTTTGGCGAGGGCATGGGCCAATTCTTCGCTCCAGACATCTGGATCTTCGATGAAACCGTCTTCATCGACTGGGACCGTTTTTCCGTTGTACTCGAAATCCGGCATGATACCATCCTTTGCTCCGCCCGCCACCTAAGACGAGCCGGTTATCCCTTGAATGCTTCACATCCTGGAAATCGCGGAGACTCTACCGCAACCCCGATTTATTTCATCTGTATGAATCCACACGGACAAACTTCTGCACACTTACTACAACCCTGACACAGATCCAGCTTGAACGTGTACAACGAACCTGGCTGGGCAGGCTTCTGAATAACCTGGTCCTGACAATAAACGTAACACTGACCGCATTCTACACACATACCGCAACTCAAACAACGCGCAGATTCCTCAAGTGCCTCAGGAGAGGTGAAGGTACGGTCAACTTCCTGGGTCAATGACAGAACACGTTTCTCTGGATCGACTTCCTCAACCGTCAAACGCTCTTTCGGCTCATAATAGTCGACCAGAATCTTTGACTTGTCAATCAACGCCGAACGTTCCTGATGCTCGATCGGCAGGTCACGGAACCGGGAGTGAATCGTATCAGCAGCGCGACGACCCTGGTACATGGCAATCGTTACCAGACCCAATTCCTTGGCATCACCACCAGCATAAACGTGGTTATCCGCATCCTTCTCCATGAAGTCATCAGTGCTCAACCAATCCTTCCGGTTAGCGCCAATGCCCTCAAAACCTTCAAATTCCGGTTCCTGGCTGATGGACGGGATCAGATAATCCGTCTCCAGCTTGAAAAACTCATCAATCGGAACAGGACGACGACGACCGGATGAATCCGGCTCACCGAGTTCCATCTTCTGACACTTAATGGATTTGCAGCGATTACCGTCTATGTTCAGCTCAACCGGAGTTGCCAGGAAAATGAAATTGACATTCTCCTTTTCACCACCGACGATGTCCTCTTCAATCGCAGGCATTTCGTGACGAGTACGACGATACAACAACGTCACTTCCGCACCGAGACGAAGGCAGACACGAGCTGCATCCATTGCCGAGTCACCACCACCGACAGCAACCACCTTCTTACCAACATCCGGCGGGTTGCCAGAGTTGACCATGTTCAGGAAGTCAGCGCCAGTAACAACGTTCTCCGCCTCATCTTCTCCATCGAGACCGAGTTTGCGACCCTTGTGAGCTCCAATGCCTACAAAAACGGCGTCGAAATCCTTGTGCAAATCATCAAACGGCATGTCCCGACCAATAGCGGTATTGGTCTTGACCTCAACACCAAGATCGAGAATCCGCTGGATTTCCTTGTCCAGAATGTCACGAGGCAGACGATACTCCGGAATACCATAACGAAGCATGCCGCCCAATTTATCGAACGCTTCAAATATTGTCACCTTATAGCCCTTGCGAGCCAGGTAATAGGCAGCATTCAAGCCAGCAGGGCCGGAACCGACAACCGCGACCTTCTCAGAATAATCTTGGGCGTCTTCATCCTTCTTGAGCTTCAAATCGTGCTCAATACCCCAATCGCCGAGGAAACGTTCAACCTTGTTGATCCCTACAGCTCCGTCTTTATCCACTCGAGTACACTGCTCTTCGCAAGGATTCGGACAGACACGCCCCAGAACTGAAGGTAGTGGATTAACATTGGCCCAATTGTGCCAGGCCAGAGTGAACGACTCTTCCAATGTGATCGCATGCTTCTCATGCAAACTGATGATGTTCAGCGATTCACGGATCGGCGTTCCCTGGGGGCAACCGAGCATGCATGGAGCAGTCTGTTCCTTATGATAAGGCCGCAGCTCAGAGGTCTGACGTGAAGAAGCACCACCTCGGTGCAAGGCTGTTTCACTAAGCGACTTCTTCTTCTTCCGCTTAATACCCATTATACATTCCTTTTATCTACCTACATCACCGCAGAAGGCCCCCAGACCTTCGCAAACATACCTCGCAAACATACCTCGCAAACAACTGGCCATAATCCTGAACTTCCAGGATGACAGCTGAGATCACCTGATCAGCCGACGGCCCAAATCAAGCCGCCGGCTTTCAGGTAGAAGAAATAAGCTACAGAAAATGCACTTGCTCACAACGATCAGTCGTTGGCTGCACCCTCTTTGTGCGGAAGTTCGAGATATGTTCCGCCAAAGTAGGTGTAAACCAAACGTCCGCTGTCGACCAACACCTTGATGGCACCCTTCGTCATCTTCTTGTCGACATCATCGTGCGTTTTGACCATCGTCTTGGTGAGATCCATCGGCTTGAGCTTCTTGCCCAATTCCGTGGCTTCCTTCACCATTGTGAACATCTCTTCAGCTAGCTGTTCTACCGTCATGCTACACCTCCGGAGATTAGTCCTCCCAGTTCACATGGGTAATGTGAGCGCTGCGCTTCAGGCTCAGACCAGCAAACTTGAAGTCATCAACATGTTCTTTGGCGAATTCGATGCCGGTCAATTTGAAGAAGCGTGGCCAACCGATACGATCGATCCAGTCACCGATGCGCTCATACTTGCGAGCATTGCCCGCCCATACTTCCACGATGTTCTTGACCGCGCCAGTGACTTCCGGCCAGCGTGGTGGATTGTTCGGAATGAACGGAATAGCCAGCTTCGAGAAACGCGGTTCGCTGCGTGCGTTGGATACCTTTCCACCAACCCAGATAGAAATGCCATCAGCTTTCGCATCTGCAATCGGCATTGCCGGGCAGACGGTGAAGCAGTTCGCGCAGTACATGCAATCATCTTCGAGAATCTCAACACTCGGATGACCATCAACCGTCTTCGGGCGAATTGCTGCCGTCGGACAGGATGCCGAGAGGTTCGGGATTTCGCAAATCTTCTTCACGTTTTCGTGCTGAATCTTCGGCGGCTTGGTATGAATACCAAGAATAGCGATATCCGAACAGTGGACCGCACCGCACATATTCAAGCAGCAGGCCAACGCAATACGACACTTCGCCGGAGTTTCAATCGTGGTGAAGTAGTCAGCCAACTCATCCATCGTCGCCTTGACAACACCAGAGGCATCAGTCGCTGCGCTGTGGCAGTGTACCCAACCCTGAGTGTGAACGATGCTGGTGATACGGCTACCAATGCCACCTACCAGATGACCGCGGTCTTGACATTCCTTCTTAATCTTCGGAACGTTTTCCTTCTCGGTCGTCATGAATTCAACGTTGTGGCGGCTGGTGAAACGAAGGTGACCACCACAATACTTGTCGGCCAAATCCGCATAGAAACGGATTGTGTCGACTGCGAGCAAACGTGGGCTGGCAACACGAACGGTGTAAACCATGTCACCACCTTCTGCCACATGAACCATCACCCCAGCTTCCAATTGCTCATGGTACTTCCACTTGCCGTAGTTCTCCGCAATTACAGGCGGTAAGAATTGCTTGTAATTGGGAGGACCGATATCCGTAATACGAGGCTTGGTTTCAGCCATCGGAAAATCTCCTTGTCGAGTCTTGCGTATTTACTTACGTCTAACAATCGCGAATCTCGTTCACGACCACCCATCAACCACCCGATTATTACTCGTCGTCTTCGTCGTCGTCCTGACCATAGAAAACATACGGGTTGTCACGTGGATAAGCGATCATCTCAGGTATCGGCTCAAGGCCAATAGCATCAAGGAAGTTACCCATACCCACGCGCTGGATGAACTCGCCGACACGCTCGCGGTTCTTACCTTCTTCACACCACACATCAATCATTTCGTCTACGAGATCGCAGAAATCTTCGAAATCTTCTTCGTTGTCGAGGTTGATGAATGGCACGATTACGCTCGATAGCAAAGCGCCATCCACGATCGGAGCTTTCGCGCCGAGCAGGAAGATCGCACCAGTATCCGTGCCGGGACGCAAGGCCTTCGGCATCACGTTGATGCAATGCATACAACGCTTGCAAGACTCATTATCGATCTCGATTTCTTTCGTGTCGTGATCGTAATGCATGCACTTGGCCGGGCAATTGAGCACGACATCATGGAATATGTCCATGCCTGCATCCGCGTAGTTCGCAACTTCAGCCGCATCAACACGGATATCATCTTTCCAGGTTCCAATCAACGAACAGTCTGAACGAGCGATCGAAGCGACACAGTCGTTCGGGCAACCAGCAAACTTGAACTTCCACTTGTACGGGAAGGCCGGACGGTGAAGCTCGTCCTGATAACGCTGCGTGATGTCGTAACAAACCTTCATCGTGTCGTAACACGCCCATTCGCAGCGGGACTTGCCCAGGCAGCAGGACGGAGTACGAACGTCTGACCCTGAACCACCTAAATCCCAGCCGGCAGCAGTCAACTCTGCGAAGATCGGTTCCAAAGCTTCGGTGCGACAGCCGAGGAATACCATGTCACCTGTCGAACCGTGCATGTTGGTCAACCCGGAACCATGACGATCCCAAATGTCGCAAATCGTGCGCAGTGCTTCAGACGTGTAGTACCAACCGGAGGGCTGGTTGACACGGATGGTGTGGAAGTGGGAGACGCCAGGATACTTCTCTGACAAATCACTATAACGGCCGATAACACCACCGCCATATCCCATCACGCCGACAATGCCGCCGTGCTTCCAGTGTCCCAAACGTTCATGATAGGACTGCTCTAGCTGTCCCAGAAGATCGTTGGACATTTCGCTGTTCTTGGCAGCGAGTTTGATCTCCTTGACGAAGCTGGGCCACGGGCCTTTTTCCAGCTCGTCCAATTGCGGCGTCTTGTACTCTTTTGGCATGAGACCTCCCTGAACCTTGTTCACGCATGAAAAAAGTAGACCAGCCGCCACGCCAGCCCACCGAATACCATGCGATTGTTCGGCCAAATATCTTCACTTCACAGTTTGTCGATGAACCAGTTAAACACGCCCGAAATACTGCTTCAACAGGCGTTATACGGTTTTCCACCCTCATCTAACTATATCAGGGACAAGATCACCGCTATACTCGTGAAAGATTTCGCACATGGCTCCAAACGCAAAGACCAATAATCGCTTTTGGGCATCATGATCGGCCTGCCCTCATGCGACTCTCCCCAGCATGACGAAACTTCAACTGAATTGTCAAGGCGACAAGTTAATAGCTACCAAACAGCTTTACACTCTGTTCGGAGAGCTTAAGATTGGCCCTGTTCTGCGCGTGGATTATCAACCAGTGATCCAGCAGAACTAGCTTATCTTCAAATTATCAACGTGTTAACCATGCCGCATGCCTCATCGCTCCAACAATATAATGATTGTGACGGATTTCGCAAACTCATGCTCGAGCTTGACCACAGATTCACTTCACCATTAAATTGTCGCAGTTTCAAGAGCCAATCCGGAGAGCATCCCATGGACACACCCGATCAAATCACCAGCAATGCATCCACAATTAATCACCGGTAACCAACCGCTGGAAAGAATTGCTGACCAATGAGGACTGGTGGGCGGTATGGGTTGGGTTTATCCTGATCATCGGCGCCTCCTTCGGTTGGATTGGGAAAGTTCCGAAACTCGGCAAATGGACCGACAACCCCCTTACAGTGTTTCAGGCCGGAGACAGTTCGATTGGCATTCATCAGCATAGGTCTGGAGTCGAACTTCCGTGACCTCGCGGGACAAATGGCCGGCGGCAAACCGATGATACTGTATGTCGTCGGGCAATCGTTCAACCTCATACCCACCCTGTTCATGGCATGGCTGGCAATCATATCAAGCGGATACGACGATTCCTGATAGCTTCGGCTGGATTACTGGCGCTATTTGCCGTGCTGGCATTTGCAAAACCGTGTGATCCCATCGTTCAACGCAACATAGAAAAAAGGGGGAATGCCACCCCCCTCTTCTACACTGAATCAGATCGCCTGCCGGAGCTCGAAAGACAGCTAAAAGAGGATGATCACAGTGATTGGTAGTCCATCCGACTTATCAGTCAACCCAGTCAAGCTTCAAACGTAAATCATTTAATTGATTCCATTTCAAATACTTATCATGCTTGAGTCTACCAGCAACTACACCTGGATGTGTATTTATTTTCTCCGCAAAAGAAATAATGCTAGATTTAGTTAATCTACATTCATCAATAAATAATTCGTATTCATTAGGAGGTATTAGTAAGTCAGAAGCAAATTCATCTGCTTGTTTTTCATCAATTGAAGTTTTTGGGGCTTTTTCAACATCAACAAATATCTTTCTACTATTATGAAGTAGTATGTGGCCTATTTCATGAAAAATAGTAAACCAGAAAATATCATGATACCGCCCTCTAATGTTTACATAAACGTGTGGAGTGTTTCCACGCCAATAAGCAATACCATGCAAAGGAAAAGATTTAAACTCCGGGACAAATGCTATCGCGATGCCTGCTTCATGACAAATTCGGATCAGGTCTTCCGTGGCACTAGCCACATTTGTGTCACGAACGAGAAGTCGTATCCGGGAAAGTGAGTCCAGGATACTCAACATGTTGAACACCGGAAAATCTCTTTCGTCAAACTCTCTTTCACCTGACCGAATCCATAGAGCAAGCTTCAGCGGAGATAAAGAGGTTCCACCTGCTCGTCGTGCAGCTGCCTGGTACTTGCTGAACGTGTTCTTTGCTGCAGATATCGAGGCTACTTGCAAGAATTCGAGTACATTTTGAATTCGCTCGGTCTTCGATCTTGTCGAGGGTACGACCCCCCGATGAACCAACTCTGAATATGGTATCTCATTGAGAAAATCAGTTTGAGACTCGAGTTCGATCACTGAGTTCAAACCTGCTTTGGTCGCCTGATAGTCTGCTTCCAGCCGTACCCAGAACTGTGAAGACAATCCAAGAACTCGTTCCAGTTGGATCGCGGTCTCAGGTGTGATGCTCTTTTTTCCACGAATCAACTGATTGATAACAGAATCTGTCCTCCCCATGCGAGTGGCAAGTTGATTCTGAGTCATCGCCCTTACTTCGAGCAGTTCCGCAATGGTTTCGCCAGGCGGAATCGCAAGAGGAGCCTGGTAGGCGGCTGGTTTCAGGTCTACAGTCGACATGGGTTAACCTCCGTGATAGTCGATGATGTCTGTGACTATTATTGAGCGAACTGTTGATAACAAAGGGTGTCTGGAGTCATCCATTTCATATTCACCCGCAGGCACAATACAGATTCTCCATCCTCCCCGGATCGTAATCCCCCACTCACCCTTACGTTTGCCCTTCAATTTGTGCCTCCGAAACGGCTTATCCGAAGGAATCTCATAGAACGAATCAAATGCTGATATTTCCTTCAAGCGACGAAACAATGTCCGGACATGGACTTCATCCGGCAGGTGTTTTCTCGCATGTTCCTCTGAGTTACAGACACGTTTCAGACGTTCGTTTCGATATCCTATAAGCATTCGCCCTTCACAATAAGGAGTGATTCGACTTTCACGAAAGTTGAATGTAATTATGTTCAGTAGTGAAGTCAATACCTGACATGCTATGGAAACCACATTGTGAATCTTCAATTCGAGAGCAGAACCGCCTCCGCCGAACCACGAGCTATGTCCAAAGGCGTCTTACCGTCGGAATCAACCGCGTCAGCGTCCGCCCCAGATTCCAGCAGCGCACGAACCATTCCGGCGTTCCCCTGACGTGCGGCTTCATGTAAAGGCGTCCGCCCATCCGCGTTACTCTCAGATACTGAAACTCCAGCATTCACCAGCGCGCGGATCAAACGGATATCGTCTTTCTGATCGGTCGCCAAATGAAGATAATTGTTTCCGTCACGGTCTTTTGCTGCGGCATCAAACCCCTGAGCCTTCAACAACTCACGCAGGAACGGATAACCTCTGTCCATGGCAATTGAGATCGCATCATCCGCCAAATCGTTATGAACGGTTACCTTCGCACCTTCAGCCACCAGTAGCCGAACAATCCGCAGATCGGCAGTCTTAGTTGCGACTTCGAGCAACGTCTGCTCCCAGTCAGCTACATCCAGATTCACATCCGCGCCGTGATCGAGCAACTTCTGGGTCATCGGCAAACTGTTCGCTTTCACCGCCAGGGAAAGTGCGGTGCGAGGTCGAGCTTTGCTGAAAGCTGAAGACGAGTACGGTGCAAATATTCGGTTCGGATTCGCACCAGATTCGAGCAAATCCTCTGCGATAATCGGATAGCCCTGTTCCAATGCCAGCTCGAGTGGGTAGGTTTCTCCGACCGTAGTATCAGCGTTCGCACCACGTTGCAATAGAGTTTCAACCAGCTCAGTGTGTCCTGCCGAAACAGCGGCAAGTATTGGCATCTCGCCCGAGGGCAAGGCTACGTTCAGATTCGCACCGTGATCGATCAAAGTTCCGATCAACGCCACATCCCCGCTCATGACCGCGAGCGACAAAGGCGTTTCCTCTCCGTCAGGATTCTCCAAAGATGCGCCCAGCACCAGCAATCGGGTTACCAGTGATCCCGGAGCCACGCGGATGGCCAGCATCAACGGGGTATCACCATTCTTATTCGCGACACTGGTTGAAGCGCCCGCCTCTATCAACAACGCAGCCAGCTCGCCATGATCAAAGGCGATAGCCAGGTGTAGAGGTGTGGCCTCCTCAAAAGCCGCATCCGGCAATCCTGTTCCCGTCAACAGATTGATGTCGGCGAAATGATCCAGGAAAAGGGTAACCAGGGCGGCATCGTTTGCGACTACAGCGTGATGGAGAGGACTCATGCCGGTTTTGTCACGGAGATTCGCATTGGCACCATCGGTCAGAAGTTTGTCAATCATCTCCGGCTGGTTCTCGAGCACAGCCAATGCCAGAGGGCTGTGTTTCCTGTCGCTCAACGCATCAACGTTTGCGTTCCAGACACGCAGAGTATCCATAGTCACCGCCGATCCGGTGATGACAGCCAGATGTAATGCGGTCAACCCGGCATCATCCGCGGCGTCAACGGGGGCGCCGTGACGCAACAGATACCCTGAGATTTCCGCGTCACCTTGAGCTGAGGCCAGATGTAATGGAGTCCGTCCAAACGAATCCTCCACATCCAACTTCGCGCCCGCCTGCACCAGTTTGCTGACTATGGGACGCAAGCCCAAAGTCACCGCATAGTGGATGGGATAATTGCCGTCATCATCCTTCTTGTTCATCTGCTTGACCGCATTCTCCGTGGTCAGCAGTGAATCAAGAGCGGCTTCGTCATTCGTCTGCACTGCCTCCGTGAAAGGAGTTGCAAACGCTGTTGAAATCATAATGATCAATAGACAGACAAGAAGCAGCGAGGAAAACAGCGAGTGATGTTTCATGGGAATCCCAAGCGAGTATGTCGAGTTGCCCCAGAGAGCGAAACCCCGCGGATAGATACTCGCAGGGGATCGAAGTGTACCTGAATATACAATGAATCATCATCTCAAGAGTTCCTGAACGTGGCTCGAAGCTCCGGAAAGATAATGCGATATGTTAGTGTGGCGAAGATGCCTCCGGCGCCTTCACATCAATCTGGTCGGGAGCTAAACGTCGTTCCGCATACTCGAAGACCAGTCCGGAGCTGATAAACAGTTCTACAACATCAGCGTCCAAATCACCGTCCTTGACCATGAAACGAAGAATCTGAATCGCCTTCGACAGAGTCATTGGTGCTTTATACGGTCGATCTTTCGCGGATAGCGCTTCAAAGATGTCCGCAACCGTCATTATGCGGGACTGAAGCATGATTTCGCTGCCCTTCAAACCCTTGGGATAACCCTTGCCATTCAGCTTTTCATGGTGATCAGCGGCTATCTTCGCCACATCGCGCATGTTTTGCGGCCAGGCGATCTCATTGAGAATGCGTTCGGTCATCACCACGTGATCCTCAATGACACCCCGTTCATCACTGGTCAACGTGCCACGCGGGATCGACAGATTCTCGACTTCGTCCGGCGTTAAAGCCGCTAGAGTCTCTTCCTGACACTCAAACAGTCGGCCCGCGATACGCTTCAGTCGAGTTCGGCCTCCATCATCCAGGAATCGGTCGCCATTGTTCATGGTCTGAATGAACTCGAATTCTTCCTTCAGATCGGACAGGGTCTTGTCCAGCTCGAGCTGAATCTCCTGCCGGGCAATTGTTGACGGGCCGTTGGTATGAGCACCATGCGCCAGCTTCTTCTCCAGTGCCTGACGCTTGGCCTGCTCAATCATCAACTGGTAACGAGTGTGTATCAAGTCGATGCGATCAAACACCGTCTGCAAACGGGTCGCCTTATCAACAACATGAATCGGAGTGGTGATCTTGCCCGTATCGTGCAGCCAAGTCGCTATCCGTAACGCTTCCATCTCATCTGGTGAGAACTCACGCTTGGCAAATGGACCTTTCTTCTCTGCATTCACCTGATGAGCTATCATCATTGTGAGCTCAGCGACTCGCTCGATATGGTTGCCTGTATGGGTCGACTTGGCATCAATCGAAGTCGCGAGAGCGCGGATGAACGAATTAAACAGCTCCTTCATCTCCTCAATCAACTTCTGCTGAGTCAGCATCACCGCCGCCAAACTCGCCAGCGACATCACCCGACGTTCATGAGTCGAATCAAACTCTATTACCTTTTTATCTTTCGGGTCTGTCGCGTTGATGAGCTGCAACACACCAATGGTCTTTCCGGTGTGATCACGCATCGGCACGGTCAGCAATGATACCCCGCGATAGTTCATTGCCTTGTCGAACGCACGGGCACCACGGAAATCGAATTGCTGTTCGTCGTATACATATACATCAGGGATGTTGACTATCGATCCTGTGTGTGCAGTGTGTGCCGAAACATTGGTGTGGCTGGGCTCGCCATCACTGGCGTAAAGAGGTATTGGTGGAATATCGACGGGTATTCCTGAATTGCCGCCCTGATGCATTTTGAGGGTATCATTGTGAACTACATGGAAATCCAGGAAGCGACGATCAGGATTCACCAGGTAGAGAGTTCCTCCATCAGCGTTAGTAACCTTGCGAGCCTGGGCGAGGATCATCTCCAGTACTTCTGCGATCTCACCCGCGACCGACATGGCCACGCCGATCTCAACCAGATCGTCCAACTGACTCACCTGCTCTTCGGCAAACTTCCGAAGATCGGTGATCACGTTCTCAAGCAGATGACGAATCCGGGGGTCCTCGCATCCCTCAAGGCTGTCAGCCTTGTCGGATTCTCTCTCATTCACTGACATTGTTTTCCTCGAATCACACTCACCTGAAAGGTGGAACTTTTACAGCACACTTCGCAACTCCTTTTATATAGATAGTTAAGAAAGTGTTCGGCACCCCAAACAACCTCCATAATCCTAAAATATTCTGATCTTCCATCCGGTACGTACGTGTTTTTGGGGTTTCATGATAGCTCGCGATCTTTTTGTACCGGAGTCCATAGCTCTGTTGCTTCCCCGGAGACAAGGGTAGTAATTTCACCTCTATGAATCCGAGACCCGATGTTCCTATACCTGTTACCACGATCCTGACCCACGTCCACCCCGATCTAGACGCTGTCTTCTGCGTGTACTTGCTGAGACATCATGGCGAAGAACTCTTCCCCGGGGCAAAGGATGCAGGACTGCAATTTGCCTCCGCCAATGAACTACCCGATGGAAAGTCTTCCGATCAACTTGAGAGGGAAGGCA
Source organism: uncultured bacterium (assembly GCA_913009835.1). Taxonomy (GTDB): domain Bacteria; phylum Electryoneota; class Electryoneia; order Electryoneales; family Electryoneaceae; genus BMS3BBIN04. Next base: position 4,087 of record CAJVXH010000053.1, on the reverse strand, counting down.
TTATCGCGGTTGACACCGGCGGAGGACGTCTCGACACCCACCCTGTCGAAGGCCAGAAAAACTCCAATAAATGGGATCTGTGCGCGTCCGAATTAGTAGCCAAAGCTGTCGGCGTCGAAGATGACCCGCGCTACCGATACCTGTTGCCATATGCCAACGCACACGATGCCCGTGGTCAGGCAATGACCAGCAAAAGCGCTATTCATCATCTGCTGGCACCACACGGACTAATCGAAGGCGTGCATCGTCTCGCGGATTCAGACACTGATGTCATCGATTTGATGAGCTGCATGGTACACGGACTCGCAGTCGCTGGCGGAAATGATCCCGATCCCATAAACGAAACAGCCGCACGATTCGACCGCACCCTGGCCTGGGTTCTCGAGAATGGGCAATTCGAAGCTGCAACAATCGAACGGAAATCTCCCAACGAATGGCCGGAACGGGGCGCTTCACACAATGTCGCGACCGTAATGGGATGGACCACCCGTCGGGACATGGAGAAGATGCTGACTCTCGCGGCGCAACTGCTGGCCAACGGTGAACAGGCTCTTCCCGATGTGGAAACCGAGCGACGCATACTTCTCACCACCGCGCTGGACGGTCTGGCTCGCGAATACGGTGAAGATTCCGAAGAATATCGCAACGCCGCCATGCGTTTGATCACCGCTGTCATCCAACGTGAGGCTGACTGGTTCAACGCAATCGACGAGGTCGAACGCAGCGCGAAAGTCCATCGCGGACGCGGCCTGTCAATGGCATCCATCGCCTCAAAAAATGGGCTGACCATAAAAGCAGCACGCTACCGTCGCGGCGTTCAGGCGGTGCTCTATTTCAACCCGGAAACAAAGGCTGTCACACTGCAGGCGGGAATGCGCAAGGATGGCAGCCCATTGCTCAACCTGGAACGAGTTACCAAGCGTTTGCGCACGGCAGAATTAATTCGCCGCAATGAAAACGGGATCAAACTTCCCAAGGATGTGGGACGGATTGGAATGTTCCAGGGATGGTTCCTGCACCCCTCAAAAAGACTGCTCAACCGTGGCAGCCCCAAAGCGCCGGATGTCGAACCGAGTGCGCTGAGTTGGCAGGAAATAATCGAGCTGGTAAGAACGGATCTCCGTCCGGACGATAAAATGCCCGACTGGTTCTGCCCGGACGATAAATGTCTTGAGGAAAAGTGTACCATGCACCCGCTGCGTTTCCTGAACTGCAAATTTCATAAGGAACGTACCGCCACCGCACCAAAAGCTGGAACGCTGGGCGATCTCTTTGCTGATAAACTGAAGAAGCGTCGCTAGTTTCTTGGTTGAGTGATTGCGTTGGTTAATAGCCCCGACTTCTTGTTCATATATGCATGAGACAAAAAGTCTGGCTGTTTCTATTAAATCGAGATACGCGCACCTAGTTAGAGTGGTTGGTTCGCTTTCCACTCAGTGTCGAAGGCCTTCCTTAGTGCATTCAATGTCCCTGACTCTTCGCTATGAAACCCGAGGAAGGATTTGTCGGGTTGGCGAATGAAAAATGCAAATTCACGCTCGGATAGATAGAAGCGGTGTGAGCCTGAAGTCTTCTCATCTCTATAGCGACGGATCTCGCAACCTAGTGCCCGCCATCCCAACCCAGCTCGTAGGTTTATTTCATCCTCGCAGCATAGGATTTTGATATTTGCGCCTTTTACCCATTTCCCAGTTTTCGTGAGTAATTCATCCATCGCTAAAGCGCTTTTTACTAGGAGCTCCTTCCTCTTGCTTATTATATTATAGAACCAGAGCCATGCTTCAAGATCTAAATCTAGAAGCGAATTCAGAGAAATATTTGACAAATCATACAATGGATCTAGATTTGTGGAGTACGCGTCCCAAATCAACTGGATATCCACGCTTCCAGAGTTCCACGCTTCAAAGAGCATTTGGATTACGCAACCAAAATCTTCACCTTTTCGCAGATACAGGTATTCCTTTGCGCGAATTCTAACCTCGCGTTTGAGACGCGATACACCTGCCTCATCAGCAACGAACCATTTGCCAGATAACTCAGCAAAATCCAGTTTGTAACTCTCAGCATCACGCCCCATAGGAGACCTCTAGTTGTTGAATATCCAACCGCATGGCAAACACAGATTTTTAAGCTTGATAAAGCGGCTGGTCTGGGATCAAACCTCGACACTTGCCTTGGTTTGCTGTGTACATGAGGGAATAGCTAGCTCAGTTTGAGATAGCATAGTAACTTACTGTCGACCCAACCCAGATTCCATCTGAACGGCCTCAATATGCTTACGTAAGCCCTCTTCAATCCGTCGTTTTCCATCAATACTATTTTCATAGAATAGAACACGAAATGGAGAAACATCAAATGGCAATTTTGTACCCTTTTCAGCTATTAATATGGTAGGTTTGTTTTGTGCATGTGCATAACCAACTTCGTAGTACACATTTGCATTTGCTGGACTTATCTCTGCAATTACTAATCGGGATTCTGTTATTTGTCTAATGATATCATTAATAATAACACCAGGACCGTATGTTTCATCTGCATGCTTGCATTGGATATTAAACTCATTGCATATTGGATGTACTACTTCGGAGTATAATTCATTATACGGAGAACTAAACTGCATAACTACAAAGGCGACGGGCCGCCTTGTTTGTACTTTATATTCTGTAATTACTATATCGTCTAAACCTCGACACCACAATCCAACTTGGTTATCTGGTATGACAAACGGAAGATTAGTTACAAGGACGTCAACACCATCTACCGTTAGTGTTATACTTGAACCAATCACTTGGACAACCAATTCATAGTTATGATCAGCTTTCAAAGAACTTTTTTCGCCACCTACAGCATGATACGTCCAAGATCCATGAAAGGATCGAATAACAAACATATTATCGTTACCAATACCTGCTGTGAGGAAAGCTCCAGTTCTGGGTTGATATGATACAATGAACTGACAAGCTGAAAGTTCGCTAATACTTTTAAATCGTACGTTACCGCAAATTGTGCCACCAGAAAACCGTTGATCAGAAATTGCATTGCCAATAGCAGGAGAAGGTTGCCCCTCAATATCCGTAATCCTACCCGGGAAAAGTATTTGATCTTCTTTAAAAATGAACTTGCCTATCAGCGATTGCCATCGATACATTTTATACAACTCCTTTCTCCAACCTTGCATATACTCTTGACACTTTTCCTTCTGAGTAAATATACACCATCCATGTAGAGGAGGTCAACTCAATATGCATGACAGCTATTGCCTCAGCACCGGATCTAGCAAAGCGTTGACCTAAATCCTGATGTTTGATGAATACTATCGCACCGCTAAATGACGCAGGTTCACTGGGGCATATCACGCAGTGATTACCCATCTAGGCTGACCTACGCGCCTGAGCCTCACAAACACGGGCCTGTTTTCTTCAGACTCCAGAATTCTCCCCGGCACGCGGAGGTGCCGGGCTACAAGACTCAAGACTCAGGTCGGACACGCTGGATATCAATCGTCCGTCGCTCGAGATCGTCCGGATGCGGTTCAATGACAATCCGCCATGTTGCCTGCGCATCAACTTCTGGTATATGGTTTGCCCATTCCACAAGCAGGACTCCACCGTTGTCTCGTATGTCATCCAAACCGAGAGCCAGAATTTCGTCTGAATCAAAAAGACGGTACAGGTCGGCATGGTAAATTGGTGGCACGGTCGGATATTGATTGATGAGGGTGAAAGTCGGGCTGCGTACGCGTCCCAGGTAGCCAAAGGCCCGCAGCAGGCCTCGGACAAAGGTCGTTTTGCCTGCACCCAGAGGTCCGAGCAGAGAGACGATGTCTCCCGGTTGGAGCAATTTCAGGAACTCTGCTGCGAGAGCATGAGTATGATGTTCTGATTCTACCTGATGGACGCCGACAGGCATATCTTTCCCCTAATTTGATATTTCAAGTATACGAAGAAGAAACCATTCTCCGGGATAGCCGATCCTAACTCTCCGGTGATTGGATAAGTACCCGGTGAAGTCTACTTTGCAGCCTTTCATGATAACGGAAGAAGCATGACTCATACAAACTCACAGTCTACTGAAAAGCAGTCTGCCC
>CAJVXH010000052.1 GCA_913009835.1 uncultured bacterium | reverse complement strand
GTCTGGATCTACCGCAGATTTCAGTTTTTTATTTTTTTTTTTTTTTTTTCAAGCAGAAGACGGCATACGAGATATATCAGTGTGACTGGAGTTCAGACGTGTGCTCTTCCGATCTTCGATCAACGGCTTTGGGTAGCTCAACTGCCGGAGCGGAGGTGAGTTTTCGCCAGCACGATTCGCATACTCCGCCGGTAATTGAGCTTTGACTCGACCCGCAGATGCTACAATGTCCCGGCCAGAGCAAGTTTGCGAGTTCACGCCCCAGTTTCCGTAAAATGAGTGAGCGTGAGCTCATGAATCAGACTCTGTTTTTTCTACCAGCCGACGTACATCCCCATCCCGTACTGTGTCACCTTGTTTGTCGAAATAACCCAGCAATGGTGCGCCGACCTTGCGTGAGGTGCCTGCTGCGGCGTTGAATTCAGCGAGTTTGAACTCTGCCGGGAGTTCCTGAAGAATCAGTGCGGCCCTCTCAACCCATTCAGCCGATAGCACTAGCTTGTCTTCGAGAATGACAACTCGCCCAACGTTCTTGAGTGCTTTCAGCAACGCTCTCACTTGTGATTCCGCCATGTTGAGTTCTTCCGCCAGTTTGGATGGTACCGGCGGCTTCATCCCGGCATCGTTGAGTGCAGCGTGAACACGTTCAGCGTCTTTCTCATCTTTCGCTGCGAGCGTGGGGACGAATCCATGCAGATGAACCAGCCCGCCCTCTTCATCTAGCACTCCACCCGCCGACAGTTCTGATAATAGAAGCTCGCCAATATCCCCACGTTTATGCTGACCCAGCACTTCCTGCATCAACGCGGCAGTCGGCATTCCTGGTTCGTTGGGTTGAGAATTGTGATAGGCTGTCAGGATTTCAGGAACCGCTCGCAGCCATCCATTCCAGACAGTCACTGGGAGTAATATTCCCTCGCCATCCAGATGCAGCAGAATGCTTTTCTCCACCAGCTTCTGGACCATTTCCATCAGGTCAACCCTGGATGATGGAATCATCCGCAACAGTTCGCTGACTGTCATTACCGTCCGCGAACGCACGAATGTTTCGACCGCAGCCTCCACTTGTCCATGAAACCTTGTCAGGCGTTCGCTCAATCCGACAACAGATCGCTTTCTGTCCGGCGGATCGGGGTCGAGCACTCGCACACCGCCCAGTGTGTCGGTGGGTGAATAAAAGCGCAGCACTCCGAGGTCGCTGTGCATAGCTACCAGCGGCGATTCGAGAGCGATGCGTACATTCGCCGCCTCACCCGCTTGCAAACGATCACGGTCGATCAGCAGCAACCGGCCAAGGACTTCAGCGGTGCCAAGATGGAGACGAACCCGCGCCCGTTGCTTCAAGGCTCGCGCATTTGCGGCCAGATTCAATGAAATGTCGAGGAAATCGCTGACAACGCCGCGTCCCTTGCTGATCAGAACATCTCCGCGCTCCGGGTCTACCTCAGTGCTCAGGTTAAGTGCGGCGCGGTCACCGGCGGAGACGATGTCCGTTGTCTCCTCATGCGCCTGAAGTCCGCGGATCTTCGCTTCAATGTCTTCGGGCAGGAGTCGCAGTTTCTGGCCTGATCGAATGGACCCGTTCCAGACTGTACCGGTGACAACTCGCCCATGTCCTTTTATCACAAACGAGCGGTCGATCGGCATTCGGAAGAAATCCTCTTGACCGGGGACCGGAGTTTCGGCGATGATACGGTCGAGCTCGGTTTTGAGCTCAACGATCCCACGCCCGCTGAGGCTGTCCACCGCGAACACCCTGGATCCCTCGAGCGAAGTGCCAATCAAGAGTTCCCGGGCTTCCTCGACGACGAGATCGAGCCAATCGTCATCGACCATATCCGCCTTGGTGACCACGACGACGCCTCGCTTAACTCCGAGTGCATCGAGCACCGTCAGGTGTTCACGTGTCTGCGGCATCACCCCGTCGTCGGCGGCGATTACCAGCATCGCGGCGGACATGGCAGATGCGCCCGCGATCATAGTCTTGACCAGCTTCTCATGGCCGGGTACATCGACGAAGGCCGCGTTCTCACCGTAATAGGCGAATCCCAGCTCAATGGTGATCCCGCGCCGTTTCTCCTCGGCGAGTTTGTCCAGATCCCTACCCGTTAAAGCGAGGACGAGAGAGGTTTTACCGTGGTCAATGTGTCCAGCGGTGCCGATTACAACGTGGTGTTTGGGTTCATTGTCGCTCATGGGTTGAAAGTAGTCCCTGGTCTCCGGGAGGGAAAGAGTGGATCACGATTCCCGAGCTGAAGCTCTGACTTCGTATCCTTATGAATCAATCCCAGGGAGGAAGCACAATGAGTACACCGCGAATCATTGAGGCTGAGGTCGAGCATCTGGACATCATTGTCGAGCTCTGGACGCAGTTGATGCGGTTTCATTCAGATCGGGATTCACGTTTCGCCACAATTGAAGGCGCTGCAGACAGGTTCCGAGATTATGCTCAGCAGTACATCGAGCGTGAAGATGGAATGCTGCTGCTGGCGTTTGTCGGTGAAGACCCGGCTGGATATGTGAGCGCTCGTTGCGCAGAATCGCCGCCGGTGTTCGTAGGGAATGAGGTCGTCATTCTCGAAGATATGCAGGTCAATGAATCGTTCAGGCGAATGGGCATAGGTCGCATCCTCACTCAGCGCGTGATTGACTGGGCGAAGGAAATGGGGAGGGACAACGTCCAGTTGCAGGTCGCAGTTTGCAATCCGGAGGGGATCAAGTTCTGGCATGAGATGGGTTTTCACGAATTGACCTACCACATGCGTTACGAGCTGGGTGTGAATGTAGGATGGGACAAAGCGTGAAACATTTGCTCGTTGAGATCAAGGCGAGATGTGTGGATCATGAACAAATCCGCACACATCTGCAAGAGTTGAAGGCTCGCCGTGTCGGACTGGATCACCAGATCGATACCTATTTCCGAGTTCCCGAGAACCGGCTCAAACTACGCGAAGGGACCATCGAGAAGAGCCTGATTTATTATGATCGTCCCAACCAGGCCGGACCGAAACGCAGCGATGTGTTGCTTCATCCGGTAAATGACACCGAATCCTTGCGCAAGATTCTCGAGGCAGTGCATGGCGTTCTGGTCGTAGTTGACAAACAGCGTGATATCTGGTTCGTTGACAATGTCAAGATCCATCTAGATCATGTCGAAGGTCTGGGCAAGTTCGTCGAGATTGAGGCGATCGACAAGGATGGCAGCCATACTGAAGATGAGCTCCGAATTCAGTGCGAAGAATTGATGCATCTGTTTGATGTGCTGCATGATGACCTGTTGACCTCATCCTACAGCGACATGCTACTTAAAAAGATGAAGTAGCTAACTCGTTCTACTCGAGCATTTTCGGTACCGAACCCTGCGAATTGCTGCCTTTTATGAGTTTGCTGTATTCCTCGAGTTTACTCAGGAATGCGTCCGCGATTCCATCAGTGATTGTTTCGCGGTGTGTCTCGATCAGTTCGCGGATGCAGAACTCAGTCTGTTCGATTTTTTGCATCGCCTCATGACCAGCCTTGCGCTCGGCCTCAATTGCAGTGATCTCGTTGTTTCTGAGCTGCTTCATGGTCTCGCTATAGTCGAGCACGAGTCCTCGATACTTCGCCAGTTTCAGCTCGATTTGTTCTTCAGGTGTGCGTTCACTGCAGGCAGTCAGGAGTATCAAGGTAATCAGACACAGGATAAGTGTCCATGTGGTACGTTTCGTCGGAATCATGGGGGGCCTCGAACGTTGTTTGTTTGCTTGCAAGGCTGCTTTGCCAGAGGTAAATTCCAGCTCATGCCAAAATGACAGTACATCCTTTGGTAGCATTATGAGTATACTAAAATGAGGACATGATGGGGCAACCCTTTGAACTAATAAGTTCGTACCAACCTCGTGGAGATCAAGGGGCAGCAATAGCATCGTTGGTCGATTCTTTCGAGTCTGGTTCGGTTGCTCAATGCTTGCTTGGAATCACGGGTTCGGGGAAGACCTTCACGATTGCCAACGTCATCCAACAGCTCAATAAGCCCACCCTGATCATGAGTCATAACAAGACCCTCGCCGCCCAGCTCTATGGCGAATTTCGTCAGTTCTTCCCCAATAATGCGGTAGAATTCTTCGTCAGCTACTATGATTACTACATGCCGGAATCGTATCTCCCCACTACCGACACCTATGTCGAGAAGGAGACGGACGTAAATGCTGAGATCGACCGTCTCCGTCTGCGCGCGACGTCTTCGTTATTTGAACGGGACGATGTTATCGTAGTTGCTTCGGTGAGCTCGATATACGGTCTGGGTAATCCGGATGATTACAAGGCGCTCTGTTTGTATCTGGAACCCGGGATGAAGATCTCCCGCGATGAGATTTTCAGTCGGCTGGTTGAGATCCAGTACAACCGAACCAATATGGATCTGGATTACGGCAGTTTCCGAGCACGTGGTGACACGGTTGAAGTGCTGCCGAAGTATGGGGATGAGGTCGTCCGTATCGAGATGTGGGGCGATGAGATTGAGCGTGTCAGCAAGCTGCATAAGGTGACCTTCGAATTGATATCCGAACTCAAGGGTGTAGCGCTATATCCGAATACAAATTATGTCGCCTCAGTTCCACGAATAGAGACGGCGATGAAGACCATCCGTACCGAGCTTGACGAATCCCTCGAACGTATGCGCAGCCAGGGAAAGTTGCTCGAAGCTCAGCGTTTGGAGCAACGCACCCGATTCGACCTGGAGATGTTGGGCGAGGTTGGCTATTGCCAGGGAATCGAGAACTACAGCCGTCATTTCACCCAGAAGAATGTTGGCGACCCACCGTTTACTCTATTCGACTACTTCCCCAAGGATTTCCTTGTTGTAGTTGACGAATCTCATGTCAGCGTCCCTCAAATAGGCGCGATGTACCTTGGGGATCGATCCCGGAAGGAAACACTCGTCGAATACGGTTTCCGTCTTCCATCGGCACTGGATAACCGTCCGCTCAAATTCAATGAATGGGAGCAACGCGCGAAACGTCTGTTGTTTGTCAGCGCCACCCCCTCAGATTATGAGCTGAAACGTACTGGCGGCGAGATTGTCGAACAGATCATTCGACCGACTGGGTTGCTCGACCCGGCTATCGAAATCCGTCCGACTGAGGGACAGGTTGACGATCTGATGGAAGAAGTGCGCAAGGCGACGGAACAGGGTGAACGCATTCTGGTCACAACCCTGACAAAGCGAATGTCGGAGAATTTAACCGATTATCTGCGTCGCCTGGACATACGAGTTCGTTACTTGCACAGCGAGATCAACACGCTCGAACGTATCGAAATCCTGCGTGATCTGCGGCTCGGACATTTCGATGTACTGGTCGGGATCAACCTATTGCGTGAGGGGTTGGATCTCCCGGAAGTGGGCCTGGTCGCCATTCTGGACGCTGACAAGGAAGGTTTCCTTCGCAGCGAGACCTCGTTGATGCAGACCTCCGGTCGAGCGGCCCGTAACGTGGCAGGACGGGTCATCTTTTATGCTGACAAACTCACCAAGAGCATGGATCGGGTGATAACCGAGACCAATCGCCGTCGCATTGTGCAGGAGGCGTACAACACCGAACACGGGATCGAACCTAAAACGATCCGCAAGACGGTGGATGAGATCCTCGCCCAGACTAAAGCAGCTCACGAACGTAAAGGCGATGATGTAGATATTCCCGGCAAGCAGGATGGTGTCGAGCTGACGGATGATGAGAAGCATGCCTTGATTGACCGGATAGAGGAGCAGATGTTCCGTGCGGCGGACAGTTTGGAATTTGAGAAGGCAGCGGTGTTGCGCGATCAGGTAGACCGTTTACGTGGGAGCAATGTTAGGAATGAGCTGTGAGCTGTGAGCTGTGAGCTGTGAGCTGTGAGCTGTGAGCTATGAGCTATGAGCTATGAGCAAAAGACAACACATTGTAGTTTTTCAACCTACGTTGATGAAAAACAGGGGTGGGAGATGCGGGATCATAGAAATTACAAAGCGTTCAAACTTGCAGATGATCTATGCATTTTCATTTATGTGGCAACTCGAGATTTTCCAAGAGAAGAAATCTACGGTTTAACTTCACAATTGCGACGTGCAGCAGTATCTGTCGTCTCTAACTTTGTTGAGGGCTGTGGTCGTCATACTGAGGCTGATTTTCTACGCTTTCTAGATATATCATTTGGTTCGATCAGAGAAGTAGAATACCAAGTATCACTTGCCAAACGTTTAGGCTACTTGAGTGATCCACAATTGTCAAACCTTGAAGCAAAACTTGATGAAGCGATAAAGGTGTTACGTGGATTGATAGTATCAATGAGGAGCTGAGAGCTTTGATAGCTATGTTGTTTCAAGGGTTTTATCGGTTTTTTAGTTTCTCACAGCTCACAGCTCACAGCTCACAGCTCACAGCTCACAGCTCACAGCTCACAGCTCACAGCTCACAGCTCACAGCTCACACCCGGAGTAACAATTGAAAGTACTTATCCTTGGCAGTGGTGGACGTGAACACGCGTTGGCGTGGAAGATCCGTAAGAGTCAGCATGTAGACTGGGTCGGTTGCGCGCCGGGAAATGGCGGGACCACCTCGGTTGCGGAGAGTGTTGATTTGGACATCTCAAGTCCTGAAGCGGTTGTGAAATATGTTCAGGACAACGAGATCGGGTTAACCGTAGTCGGTCCGGAAGCTCCCTTGGCGAATGGAGTTGTGGATGCATTCCCGGACGATCAGACTCACCTGGTATTCGGACCATCCGCTGCGGCTTCGCGTCTCGAAAGCTCCAAACGTTGGTCGAAGGAAGTTATGGCATCTGCCGGCGTTCCGACTGCGGGTTGGCGTGGATTCACAAATCCCTATGATGCTATAGCTTATGTCAGTAGCCGTAACACAGCCTGCGTGGTGAAGGCTTCAGGGCTTGCGGCTGGGAAGGGTGTGTATGTTTGCGACAACGCCGACGAAGCGGCTCAGGCGGTAACCTCGATCATGATAGACCGCGACCATGGCGCGGCTGGTGATGAGATCATCGTCGAAGAGCGTCTTGAAGGTACTGAGGCCAGTCTACTCGCGGTGTGTGATGGGATCGACCACGTAGTTCTGGTTCCCGCACGTGACCATAAACGAATCGGTGAGGGTGATACTGGTCCGAACACCGGCGGCATGGGCGCTATTGCCCCGAATCCTGAGATGACTGATGAGCTGGTCAAGCTGTGCAGTGACACCATCATCGCTCCGATACTCACTGAGCTGAAGGCGGATGGAACGCCGTACAAGGGTGTGCTATACGCGGGGATTATGTTGACGGATGATGGCCCGAAGGTGCTTGAGTATAATGTCCGTTTCGGTGATCCGGAAACACAGGTGATCCTGCCCTTGCTGAATGTGGACTTGGTTGATTTGATGTTACTCTCGGCGTCAGAGAAACTGGGCGGATTCCTGAAGCAGATTGGTCTGGAATCGCATGATTGGCGTCGGATACACTCAGCGCAACATTGTGCGACGGTGGTGTTGGCGTCACAAGGTTATCCCGGATCCTATGAGAAGGGAAAACAGATCAGCGGCTTGCCGAATGAATCGGAGAACCTTGTAGTTTTCCACGCCGGGACGAAGCTGGTGGATGGTGGTGTGGCAACCAATGGCGGACGTGTGTTGAACGTTACCGGACTCGGCGATTCTCAGGAATCTGCCTTGCTGCGGGCCTATTCTGCGGCAGACGAGATTCAGTTTGAAGGCAAGATTATGCGCCGGGATATCGGTGGATAAAGTGATAGCAGGCCCGTGCTTGGAGTGCCAAGCGCGGATTATCAACATGTCTGGGATATATCCCTGCTGGCGAGCCCGCAGGGGCACCTGATACCATAGCCCAGAGCCGAGAGCCGAGAGCCGAGAGCCGAGAGCCGAGAGCCGAGAGACGAGAGACGAGAGCCGAGAGACCAGAGACTTGATAATTCGCTTCCTGGGAACGAGTGCGGGCAATCCGCATCCGCGACGCATGACCAGTTCGACCCTGATTGAGGGGCCGAATGGCGCGCTATTGCTGGATGCTGGCGAGGGTTGTTCGCAACGGTTGGTCGAGGCGGATTCCTGGTCGCAGGAAGTGCGGTCGGTGTTGATCACCCATCGTCATGCCGACCACCATTCCGGGCTGCCGATGTTGCTCAGTGGATATAAGGGCGAAGGTCGTAAAGCGCCGCTGGAGATCCATGTTCATCAGGATCTGATGTCGCCACTCCGTTCGTGGATGAAGACGCTCAAGCTGGACGACGAGCATCAGAGTTGCGAATTGTCGTGGTTACCTTTGCAGGAAGGTATTTTCACACCGGCCAGCGGGCATGACGGGTTCATCTGGCGCAACGATCACCTCCCGGCGGATGATTATGGGGGTTGTCACAGTCTGGCGCTGAATCTGGACGGCGACCGATGGGTGTTCAGCTCAGACATTGGTAGTTTCGCGTCGATTGAAGCGTATTTAGAAGACACCAGGGTACTGGTTCTTGAGAGTTGTCATATTGATCCGGTTACAGCAGTGTCCGGGGCGATGAAGCGTGGGGTGGAGAGAGTGATACTGACTCATGTTCCCTGCAACTTAGAACCATTTCCGGTTGAAGACGCTATCTGGGCGCAGGACAATATGATTATCGATGCAGCGAGCTTCCCAAGAGAGGGCAATTGAGGATGGCTCAACAGGAAAAGAATCTTGCGGTACGTGACAGGTTGATCGGTGTCAGCGATGCCATCGGCGAGATACGTCGTTTATCCCGTCGAGTTGCGGGCACGAAAATCTCTGTGCTCCTCACCGGAGAGAGCGGAACTGGTAAGGATGTGGTTGCTCAGATCATCCACGACCTCTCGCCAAGACGCGACGCGCCGTTTGTTCCGGTCAACTGTGGAGCGATCCCCGAGACGCTATTTGAGAGCGAGATGTTCGGGCATGAAAAGGGATCGTTTACTGGTGCCGAACGCCAGCGGAAAGGCTATTTCGAGCAGGCTGATGGCGGCACCTTGTTCCTCGATGAGATTGGTGAGATGCCCCATGAGATGCAGGCGAAGATGTTACGCGCACTGGAAACGGGCATCTATTTTCGGGTTGGCGGTAGCAAGGCTGTGAATACTGATGTCCGATTGCTGGCGGCGACCAACCGTGACCTGCGTATTGCGGTGGAGAATGGCGATTTTCGTGAGGATTTGTATTATCGTATTCGTGCGGTAGAGATTCATCTTCCCCCATTGCGTGATCGGCCAGATGACATCCCCCCACTAGTAGATCGCTTCGCGAATGAGTTCTTTCTGGAGAACAAGATAGACCGTCAACGCATTCTTCCTGCTGCGATGCGAATCATTGAGAATCACGATTGGGAGGGGAATGTTCGTGAGTTGAAACACTTCATAGGGACTTTGCTAACGCTTGAGTATGATGGACCGATTGATGTAGAGGCTGTGCAGCGTCATTTGCCTGAGCCTGCCTATTCACCACGCAATCTGCCAGTGCTCGCAACTCCGGAGCGCGGCTCGTTGGATACGGACTTAATTTTGCGACAGCTTCTAGATCTAAGGCAGGATGTGAATCAAATACGCGATATGTTGGCTCAACTCCTGTTATTGGGCCGGATTCCGGGTCAGCTTCCCGAGAGTGTAGCCTATCATTCAGTAGATGAAGGTGATCTGAAACGACCCACTCTGGACGAAATTGAGTGCGATCAGATACGTGCAGCACTTGAGGAGTATGGCGGAAATAGACGCAAGGCGGCGAAGGCTTTAGGCATTGGTGAGCGTACATTGTATCGCAAGATCAAGGAGTATGATCTGTGAGATTCGTGCGAAATTTGAGGGTTCTGCTTCTGCTGTTCGTATTGATTGCTGGAGTTTCCGGCTGCGGATTCTATTCGTTCAGCGGTTCGGTTCCGGGGCATCTGAAATCAATTGCAGTTCCGCCTTTCGAGAATCAGACGGCAGAATTCGGGCTGGCGGAAGATTTGACAGAAGCCTTGGTCAATGAATTTCTTGATGACAACACTTTCAAGGTATTCGATTTACGTCAGGCAGATGCTGTCATATATGGAACCATATTACGCGTGGTTGATGGTCCGAGCACATTCTCTTCAGATGAAACAGTTCAGGAATACAAGGTCACGGTCACGGTTCGGGTCCGGTACGAAGACTTGGTGAAAGGAAAGGTCGTATGGGAAGAAACACTCTCGACCTTCGGCATCTTCCCAGCTGGCGGTGGGTTGGCCGAACGGGAGGAGGGGGTGGTGGAGGCAGTTCAGAAAATGACGGAAGACATTCTGAACAAGACGGTGTCGGGATGGTGATCGCCCAGTTAAATGAGGGAGAGGCACCCCCCCGGGTAGTCTTGGAGATCGTCCGTCGCATGGAAGCTGGTCAGGTTATCCTTCTCCCCACAGACACAGTTTACGGTCTGCATGCTCTGGCTCGAAATGCTGCTGCAGTTGATCGTATTCGACGCATCAAGCGTCTCGAGGACAACAGACCGTTTGTCAACCTGTACAACAGTGCTGTCGGTCTTGGTGAGTTTGTCCGTTTGCCCGAAGGTAGTGCGAGGCGGAGAATCCTCGACAGCTGGCCGGGTTCCATAACTTGGGTTCTGCCAGCTGCCGAAGGAGTTCCAGAGCACATAAAGGGCGAGGACGACACGGTCGGAGTGCGCATTCCGGATAATCAGCTTATCCGATCCATCTGCGCTGCGATGAACGATCTGATCGTATCGACATCCGCCAACCGTCATGGAAATCCAGCAGCCAGCACCCGTTATGAACTCGATCCGGGGATTCTGGAGGAAGTGGACGGTGCCGTTTTCCAAGTTGAACCATTAGCCGGTCACCCTTCGGAAGTAATCCGATGGACACCAGCCGGACCGGAGATTCTGCGTTCACGTGACGGCAGCTCGGCAAATGCTCAGGTGACCAAAATCCTCATCGTCTGCACTGGCAATACCTGCCGCAGCCCGATGGCTGAAGCTATCCTGCGGGAACGATTGAAGGAGTCGGGCGGAGATCAGTTCGTAGTGCGCGGTGCGGGAACGGTTGCGTCCGAAGGTCATCCGGCTGAAATTGGTGCGATCCAGGCGATGAGTGAACGTGGAGTTGAGTTGCAGGGGCACCGCAGCCGACCCCTCACAACCGAGCTGATGGACTGGGCGGATGTGGTGCTGGTGATGACCACCGATCATCTCGCTGAGCTACACGAGCGATTCCCGGATTACACTCAAAAAGCATTTCTCTTTTCGGCATATCCAGAGATGGATCTGGAAGGGATATATGGGATTGACGATCCGTATGGATTTGACTCGGATACCTATCGGACGGTTGCGGAGGAGATCGCAACTGAGGCGGATCGAATCGTTGCTCACCTGCTTGCTGGCAGATCGGGATCGGGAGATATTAAGGGAGAGTAGTTGGATTCGTTTCATCGAATTCTGATTGTGCAAACCGCCTTCCTTGGCGATGTCGTTTTGACATTACCGCTGGTCGAGGCGGTTCACTCTTCCTGGCCTGAGGCGCAGGTGGATTTCCTCTCGCGAGCTTCCTGCGAAGGGTTGTTTCTCGGACATGAACATGTTGACAAGGTTATGGTTTTCGACAAGCAGAATCGGAATCGTAGCTTGGTGGGCATGTTAAGTCTTGCGAGTTCGATTCGCAGGCAAAAGTATGATTTGGCTTTAATTCCTCACCGTTCATTCCGCAGCGGAATTATCACCGCGCTTGCAGGCATTCCCAAACGAGTCGGTTTCAAAGCGGTCGCCGGGTCGATCTGGTACACCGATTCTGCGCCACGCGATCTCAGCCAACACGAGGGCGCAAGAAACCTGAGTTTGCTGGATGAACTGGTGCCTTCAGGGAGTGCATTCGACATTCGCCCCACCCTTGATCTGGCCAAACATCCAGCCAAACAGGAAGTTGCCGGATGGATGGACAAGGTTGGATTGTCGCCGGGGAAGCGTCTGATTATATACGCTCCCGGCAGTGTTTGGGCGACCAAGCGTTGGGATGAGTCTCATTGGACTGAGCTTTTGCGCAGAGTGGGTGAGGACGAATCACTCGTTTCGGTGATGGTCGGTGGACCTGAGGATGCTGAATTATGCGGCAGGATTTGCCAGCGCTCAGATTGTGGTGCTTATAACGCCGCAGGTGAGCTGTCAATTCTTGGAAGTGCGACATTAATTGAGTTAGCGGATTTGCTTATTACCGGCGACACCGCTCCTTTGCATCTGGCCCAAGCTGTTCGCACTCCAACCCTGGCTATCTTCGGCCCGACGGTACCCGAATACGGTTTTGCCCCAACAGGCGAGAATGATGCCATTATCGGGTTGGAATTGCCTTGCAGACCCTGTGCGATTCATGGCGGCAGAGAGTGCCCGTTAGGACATCATGATTGCATGAAGGGGCTGAGTGCGGAAGCGGTCTTGAGAGTTGCGCAGAAAATGCTAAATGGGGAGTCATCCTGAGCGCTGGTTAGTCATCCTGGACGCTGGTTAGTCATCCTGAGCGCAGCGAAGGATCTAGCTGACGAGTATCGAGCAGGATAGTGCGTAGAGGTATGTGAGCACGTGCCTGGTACTAACTTAGAGTATTAGCCTGCACAATCGTATTTTACACATATTATCATCGAGTATATCAACAGTCTTTGATCTGAGTGACTACACATTCACACGTGGATGGTCAGTTGAACGAACAATCTGACATAGCTGAATCAGCTGGAATCCTGGAATTGGAATCTCAGCAGATGGCTTCCTCTATTGATGTCATATCTGCGTTGCTGCAGCGCATGGTGACCGTGACCTTGGAGCGTCATCGAAGCAACGGCCGTCACGGCATCATTGATCCCGACTATCAGCGCACGCATTTTATCAACCCTCGTTTCCAGGAAAACTGTCTACTCCTTGCCTTGGCTGGTACAAACCGGATCTGCCTTCCGGAGGATGTGCGCCCAACCGAACTTCTCACTGTTGCGGTTCGAGTTGTTGATGTCTGGTTACGCTGCCAGCAGAGAAATGGGTCGGTAATCAGCACTCCTAACGGGACAGCCGATCCACAAGCAACGGCATATGGTTTGTACGCTGTCTCACGTTCGCTGCAATTGCTCAGTAATCAGATTCCCACGATCATGCGTTCGCGTGCGGTTAAAGGGTTGGAACGTGCTGCCAAATATCTTCAACGAGCGCCTGTTCCTCCAGGTCCGGACACTCGACCACTGCGTGCGGCAGCTATAAAAGAGGCTGCAAAATATCTCGATTCTGCCTCATTAGCCTCTGTCAGCGATAATGTGAAAATCGATGCTTCCCAAGTTCTGAGAGAACAATTGCAGCACACTCTGCTCCCCAACGATGCCGGAGCTTATGCACTCGCACTCTCCTATTTGAATCTCGCTACGCCGAAACCCTCCAGCGAAGATCTCGATTTGTGGCGGACCATCGTCGAACGTTGCCAGTTGTCCACCACCCCGACCGGGATTATGGGCGGCGGTGCGGAAACATCGATCGCCTGTCTCCCGGTGATGACTGGATTTGGTCTGGCAGCCCAATTTCTCCCCGAAGCGGAACAGCTGGTGAGATCGCTCGAACGCGCCTGGAGTATGCATTGGTACGATAGCCTGCTAGATCCAGCAGCTCCTTACCTGGCACCTATGGGCTACCTCATGCTGGAGTACCGTCTGGCTCGCCCATATTCGGAACTGGAAACAGCTTCCATAGTACCTGAGCGTGACCGATTGTTGGCGGAAAATGGTTCCGGCATCTGGAAAGTTGGAGATTGGCTGTTGCGCTTGGCGGCTGGCGGTTCTTTGGGTTGGGTACACCATGTGCCCTCCGAATCCACACGCCTTTTCGGATCGCCCCTGGGCTCGGCTTTGCGAGAAGGGCCTTGGACTATCGAGGGTACACGCATGCGTCACCCCGCGTTGACGGGGCGGTTTCAAGTCCTTGAAGACGAGAGTTTGCAAATCGAGGGGGAATTGTTGTCAACCTCGATTCCCGGTGTTCAGAGTGTCCCGGGTCGTGTCGGGCTGACACGTCGGAGCGGACGTTACCGGCGTGACATCATACGTTTGGCACCTCCGATCCCGAGCGCTGCGATGAGAATGAACAACCCGCTATCATATCAACGTCAGATCGAAATTAATGACGGTGCCCTGGTCATCGAGACGATGGTTCCCGGTTTGATCAGTCACCGTCTGCCAATGATCTGGATCGGTGGGCCTTATGGAGAATTCTGGATAGGGAAGAGCAAAGCCCGGGTTGGGAATATGATTCAGGAGCGGCGGGTACGTGAACTCTCATTCAGAGGCGGTTTGTGGCCTGATTGGATTGTGCGTTTCGACCGTCCAGTGGGCATCCTCTATGAGCCGGTAAATATTGCTTCAGCGACCAGCCCTATGCGATATCTGAGTGCTGCTTGTGGATCGGTTGATATCATGGCTGAGGACCGGCTGCATATGGCTTGGCGAGTCGAGTAATTAGGCTATAGGAAAAGATAGGCTATAGGAAAAGATAGGCTATAGGCTATAGGAAAAGATAGGCTATAGGCTATAGGCTATAGGAAAAGATAGGCTATAGGCTATAGGCTATAGGAAAAGATAGGCTATAGGCTATAGGCTATAGGAAAAGATAGGCTATAGGCTATAGGAAAAGATAGGCTATAGCCTGACCCTACGATCTACGTCTCAGAGATGCTATTAAGCCATGGAGTATTTTGCATGATTCTTTTGCTAGTCCCGCAAGCTCTAAACCACTATCTCCTTCGAAATAGCCTAGTCTATCAGAAACAAATATCTGGTACTCAAGTTCTCTGGCTGAGGCAAAACCTATGTCAAGAAACCGTATGTAATCTGCTCTGGATGATCTAGCAGCCCCTTCAACGATATTCGATGTAACAGAAACTGCCGTACGTCTCATTTGTGATGTCAAACCAAATAATTCTTCTCTCGGGAAATTCTTTGTTGTTCGATAGATTGCCATAACAACGTCATCAGCAACTTGCCAAGCCTTTAATTGCGTGTGATCTCGCATGGCTTTCCTATCTTTTCCTATGTGTTGCTAGAGCCTATAGCCTGACAGAATCATTCTTCCTCATCGTCCTCGACAGCATCAACGCCTTCACCCCCGCGAGCTTCTTCCAGACGATCACGATAAAGCTCTATGTCTTGTCGCAGCCGTTCCTTCTCGGTATCATTGTGCTCGCTCTCGTCGCGCAAATTTTCAACTTCTTCAGTAATTTCAGCCAGTTTGGCTTCCAATTTTTTCTTTTGTCTTTTCATCCGTCCCAGCTCGCTGAGGGTCTGGAGCTGTTGAAAGACAGCGATGAGCAGGAAGCTGATCATGCCGAGCGCGAACGCTACGAAGAGCGCCACATAGAGCGGGATCGGCCCGGAATACCAGTTGAGCAGGGTGATACCATCAATCTGCCCCTGGTTTTGCAAGGAGAAACCGAGCACCGCAACTATTATCACTACCAGTACAATCCAGCGAATAATCCACATGATGTTGCCTCCAGCAGAGCTGTTTACTGTCCAACCAATCTAACTCAGGAATCAGCCTGAACCCTCACGACTATCGGGTCAAATCAATGTCCGCCCATCCCGCCCATCGGCATTCCTTTGGGCATTTCCATCTCGCCTTCGGGCAATCCATATACGGTGACGATGTTTTCTGGTTGATGGAACAGGTCATAAGCCGCCTGTTTCACCTCTTCCAGTGTCACAGCGCCCAGTTGTTCATACAGCAGCCAGGTCCGGTTGGGTTCATCGTAGAGGACGGCGTCAGTGCTGAGCGCCATTGCCAGGTTGATCCGGCTGGAATATCGTCGCAGCATGGAACCGCGCATGTCGTTGCGAGCGATCTCGAGCCGGTCTTCGTCAAAGTCACCGTTAGCGATGCTCGACAGGTGTTCATAGGTGATCTCAAGTGACTCGGCGAGGTGTTCTTCGGGCAGCTTGGCGCGGCTCATCCAGGCACCCCACCCATTACGTATCAACAGGCTGGATCCGGCGCTGTATGCCCAGCCCTTTTTCTCGCCCAGATCACGATAGATGCGGTCGGAGACCATAACGTTGGCCAGTAAGGCGGCAGCTTGACGTTGGAGAGGCAAATCTGGGATCAGGAATCCGGTAGTGAGGTAGCCTTGCCGTCCGGATGCCCGCACGGTGTCAACTCCACTCGTTGAAGTCGGCATGTCCTGTAGCGGCAGATGAGATGCAGACCGTGGCAGTTCACGGAAGGCCTCTTCGATTACTTCGATGATCTGCGCCGTCGGTGCCGGTGCCAGCACGCTCAATACCAGGTTATCAGCGGAAAATGCGTCCTTGCGAAATTCTAGCAGATCAGCCATTGAAATATCGGTCAACGAGGTCTCAGTGCCATATATCGGTGCGCTGCGAACATTGTCACCATATAGCATATCAGCGAATTGTCCGCTCGCTATTGAACTGAGTCTTGATCTTTCTTTATTAGCGATTCTGAGCTGCTCTTGCGCGGCTTCGGTGATGTCGCTATCGTCAAAGGAGGTGTCTATCACTCTGTCTGCGATAAACTGGATCGCGTCAGACCAGTTTTCTGAGATTGCCTGGACACGGACAAAGCTGTACTCGGGTACAGTTCGGTAGTTGTCCATCGGAACGCGTGGATCATCAACCACACTCATCTCCATTCCGATCTCGCCCATCGTGTCGTCGAATGCGTCAGAGTTTTCACCTTCCATCAGCAGGCGGTGCAGCAGATCCACCCATCCCTGCGTGGATTCATCCTCCCAGGCTGAGCGTCCGTTGACGGCGAGGTGAATCCCGGCCACTGGCGCGCCCTGCAATTCGCGCACTACAACTCTCATTCCGTTGGGCAGGATTTTGTCCACGATCGGTCCCATGGTTAAGCCGGAACCCTCGGACTCTTCCTCTTCGGGAATAAAGGCGCTCGCTATCCAGGTTGGGTCTTTGAACCAGAAGCGATAGGCCGCTTCGAGGTCGCTTTGGGTTACTTGCAGGCGTGCCTTGTCGAATTCCTTCCAGAATCCCCACGGTGCCACGGCGAGTTTCGGCACCAGCAGGAATGAACCATACTGAACTTGTTCAGCAAAGAAGAGCTCACTCTGGGTTTCATCACGCAGGGCCAACCGAACCTCTTCCAATGAAGTTTCGTTTGGAGCCAACGATCTCATCGCAGTGAACATTCCTTCAACGATTTCCTCGGGATCACTGTCGGGCATCAATCCCGCAATGATTGTCAGAACACTGAAATCGGGATCATGTTCAATCGATGAATAAACGTAGGTGACTAGTGGCATCCCCGATTGCAGCTGGTCAGCGAGCTGGTCATCGAGCAACAGGCTCAGTGCGTCGAACGCCGGCATGTCACCGGCATCATATCGCGGTGCCGCGATTGTCATGGTCAACGATCCGTTGTCACTCGCGCCATAGCTGATATGCAGTTTGTTGCTTCGCCAATCATCAAATCCTGATGGCCAGGCTTCAGTGCGTTCGGGGAGATCGCGCGGTGGCATATCTCCATAGACTTTGATCGCCAGTTGTTCCATCTCAGCGAAGTTGAGGTCGCCACGCAGCACCAGGGTCATATTGTTGACGGCGTACCAGGTATCATGAAAATGGACAACATTTTCAGCAGGAATCTGAGTTATCCCTTCTACCGTCCCGAGTGTTGAGAATCCGTAACTCGATGGCGCATATACGATCTGACTGTTCTTATTTTCGCCCAGGGTGGAGCTTCGCTCAAGGCTCTGATTGATTTCATTGATGACCCGACCCTTCTCAATTACCAGGGTATCCGGATCAATGACCGAATTCAGTATCATATCGGCCTGAATTTCCATAGCGTTTAGCGCGTGTTCAACCGGTGTTACGAGGATGAAGTTTGTACAGGTCTTGCTGGTCTGGGCGTTGTAATACGCTCCCATCCGGTCGAATGCGTCATAAATTTCATTTTGACTACGAGTCGTAGTCCCGCGAAATATCATGTGTTCGAGTAGATGGGTCGCCCCGGCGGTGGACAGAGTTTCATTGCCGGAACCAGCTCGCACTATCAGCAGGCTTGAGAGCAGGGGGGTGGAAGCGTCCGGCATCATCACCAGATCAAGACCGTTGGGCAATGTTACGCTGCGGACCGGCTGGTCGGCTTGGACATTGATCGCAAACATGAGCAATACGATCAGGATAAGAGTTCGGGTTGCCTTCATCACTGTTTACCTCCCTGAATGCTGGATTCACGAACTGTGAAACCAGAACCTACATTGTTTGACTCGACAACGCTAAACTCGGACTTGAACTTTTCTATCTGGATGAGTGAGCCGAAGACGAGCAGTCTGTCGAAGTCACGGATGGTCTCATCCCCATCGGGGTGGACGACTAGTGTCCCATCTTCGTGGAAGATGGCCATGATCGCCAGTCCTCCGGTCGCTTTTCGGAAATCCATCTCCTTCAGCGTCTTGGTGGAAAAGGCGCTGTCACCTGGGACTTCAAGTTGCACCAACATGATGTCATCGCCAAACATGCGGCTGTAGATATCGATGAAGTCAACGATGCCGGGTCTTATCATGAGCGAAGAAATGCGCCTTCCACTGATTTTGAAAGGTAGCTCGACGCGGTCCGCTCCTGCCCTGCGAAGTTTGGCTCTACTATGATCGTCAATACCTCTAGCGACTATGTGCAGTTTCGGATTAAGCTCGCGCGCGGTAATCGTCACCATGACGTTAGCGGAATCGCCCGTCAGAGCGGCAATCAGACCGTAAGCCTTCTCCACTCCCGCTTCCTGGAGTACGTCGTCACGGGAAGCATCTCCTTCGATTACCAGATAACCGGCGTCACGCGCTTCAGCAGCATTACTGGAATCGAGCTCGAGGACGCAGAATTTTGCGTCAATACGTTTCAACTCTTCAGCAATCTCCCGCCCCAGTTTTCCGTGTCCAGCGAGTATGATATGATCTTTCATGGTCTGGATCTTTCTGTTCATCCGTCGGTGACGGATTCCTTCCACTACCTGTCCACTAACTATGTAGCTGGTAATGTTGGTCAGCGCATAACCACCTATGGTGATCGCTGTAATGATGAGGCCGATGGTAAGAAACCGTCCGGCAGGGGAGAGGGATCCGACTTCCCCGAAACCGACCGTACTCATGGTGATGAAAACCATGTACAGCGAGTCGGGGATGGACCAATGTTCGATCAGAGCATAGCCGATGGTGCCCGCTCCGATTACCACGAGAAGGGAAGTGAAACTGATGGCAATTCTGGATTGGATTCTCATGAATGTCCGCAAGTAGGAACCGTGGTCCGAACCACCATGAAGATAAAGCAGAGAATGGCAATGTGGAACTGAAAAATCCGCTCGCTGTCTGGTTCTGGTGCAGAGATGTTGGCGTGTCAGATCTTGGAATACTGACGAATTATCCGATGAGCTGTTTCATTTTATCAAGAACGATTCTGGAATCGACACGTCCTCGCAGAACATCCATGGCATGACCCATCGCCATCCTGAACAGGTTTTCCGGGAGTCGTGGCGCTTCACCATTTGCAATTTCGATAGCTTCCTGTATGATCGTTGTAATCTGGTATTCCTGGATCTCAGTCCACTCGAGACGTTCCAGCATTTCTACGAATGTGAGTGATGGAGTGCTCGTCCACGCTTTCAACAGATCAAACAGACCTTCACGGTGTATATGACCCGCACCAAGCGCGTTAAGCAGATCTTCCAATTGTTCGATGCTCAATTGATCCACGGCATATTCACGACGTTCGAGCGCGGTCATCATCCGGGCCAGGACTTCGCCGGATCGCATCGGAGTGATTGTGTTGTTGTCAACCAGTTTATCATGCAGAGGAGCGTATCTGGTGATTGGCAGCAGATCAACGACATCATCAGGGAGTTGCTGCTCACGGTAAATCTTTTCACGTACCCAGGGCGCTATCGGGACATTCTTGCTGGCTGCTTTAACGCGTTCGTCAGTGATTTCAGAGGGGGGGCTGTCGGTGTCCGGGTACATGCGGTCAGGGCCGGGGAGGACGCGTTCGAAGTCATTGCGATTATTCTTCAGCGCCTGCCGGGTTTCATTCGGCACTGCGACTATGGCTTGAGCGAATCGGTCGAGCAGCTCATTTGCGGCGGTATTTGTGTCTTCCTCCGAACCCCAGACGATCACCGCGACTTCATCATTCTTGAGATTCGTCTCTGACTCGATGATCCTCAGGTCATACTCGTCGAGTCCACCGTTCGGACCATCGGTGTGCAGCAGATTTGGCAGCTGGTCAAGGCAGGCGACGACGCGGATCTGCCCGGAAAGATCGTCCGCGAAGGTGCGACCATGCAGCGGCCAAATAATTAAGTCTTTTGCGTTTGGAAATACGATTGCCCGGACAGAGTCGCGCACTTGTTTCGCGGCAGCCAGATCAGGATGGTTAGGCCGTATTTCATCCAGGCTCAATTCAATCACCCGTCCAGGTCTGTCGCCAGCTTTGAAGCCGCGCTTGAGCATCTCTTCGCGTAATCCGAGCAACGCTTGTTGACGGTGGGCTTCGTAGTCAGTCAATGCGGCAATCCGTGCGATTGCCGGAACGCCTTTGATCTCAACACGGGTGGTGCCTTTTATCGAAACGTTTACGTCTTCCCGGCCCGCTCCCGATCCTCGTCGTACCATCTGGGTAGCGCGCAGCATGCGTGATATTTGCATGGCGGCTTCTTGGGCTTCTTCCGGAGTTTCCAGCGTATTCTCGGTGACCACCTCGATCAGCGGCATTGACAATCGGTCAGCCATGAAAACTATTCTATGACCGTTGTCAGAGATCTCACGGCAGGAATCCTCTTCCAGACCTAGCTGGATGACATTTACGATCTTCCCGTTTGACAGCGGGAACTCGCCGTCAACGCCCACGATTGCGGTGCGTTGGAATCCGGTGGGGATGGATCCGTCCAGGTATTGCTTACGGAGAATGTGCAGCTCCCCGACAATCTTGCATTTGAAGGCCAGCGCGATGGTCAGCGCAATGTCTATTGCTTTCTGGTTGATGAGGAAGGGAGGGGTGTCGTCCATCTCATAGGTGCAGACGGATTCGCGGTTGAGACGGTAGATAATCTCTTTTCTGGTCTTGAACTCCATGAGAGCGGTGCCGTCATATTCACCCAGTTCGCTAAGCGTGGGGCGCATGTGACGCATTACTTCTGCATGCCAGGTGTCACTGTATTTGCCCGCTGGGCAATGGCAAAAGAGTTTCTTCTCCGTCATGATCTGGTGATGAATCTCCAGACCGCAGTTGAATCCCATCTTCTTCCAGGCAGTCTGGATGCCAGCAGTTGCGTTCATATTTACCGTTCCTTCATCCACAAACACATTGTCAGATCTACCTCATGGTGCTCCATGCAAAACGTTGAAGTATAGTATCTGCGGTCAATTCCTGCAACGTATCCTCGCGAGTCCCTGCTGATCTATTTTTGTGCCGCAAGTGTAGTGTGTAGACTTGCTCCGTTCATCCGACCGCGCTACTTTGATTTAACGAAATCCGGCTGTTGAATTGGCTCAGTTGAAGTGTCATGTCCACGACATTTATGTCTGGGATAATCAAGAGCTGAGACGTCTGAGGCGTGCCCCAGACATTTATGTCTGGGATGAACTCCCAGATCGGAAGAGCACACGTCTGAACTCCAGTCACACTGATATATCTCGTATGCCGTCTTCTGCTTGAAAAAAAAAAAAAAAACAAAACAACACACAT
>CAJVXH010000051.1 GCA_913009835.1 uncultured bacterium | reverse complement strand
AGACGGCATACGAGATATATCAGTGTGACTGGAGTTCAGACGTGTGCTCTTCCGATCTAATGGATTGGGACAAATTACTTTCCGCGACTAGATACGAACTGGAACAAGAAAGTCCTTCTGAACGTAATATTTCAGAGTCCAGTGAAGCTTTCCAAGGCGATGCAATTCGCATCCTCTATTCCTCTGCATTCCGTCGACTTCAAGGAAAAGCACAGGTTCATTCGTTTCCAACATATGACTATTTGCGCACACGGCTTACCCACACAATCGAAGTTGCAAATCTTGGTAGGTTGATAGGAGTGGATATTGCAAAGAATCTAGTCGATTCAAACAAATTAAGCCCAGAAAAAGTGTCTCATATTGGCGATGTTGTTTACGCTGGTTGTCTTGCGCATGATCTAGGAAATCCACCATTTGGCCATTCTGGTGAGCGGGCCATTCAAACATGGTTCACTAGAAAGCTGGATGAGAAAGATAACATTGTTATTGAAGCGATGGACACGGATGAAAGAAGAAAAGACTTCACATGTTTTGATGGTAATGCGCAAGGATTTCGCGTCATTACTCGTCTAGCTAATTGGAAAGATGCTGGTGGCGCTCGATTGACTTATGCGGTTATTGGGGCATTCACAAAATATCCCCACTCTTCAAATTTATGTGTTGAGGATATTGATAGTAAAAAGAAGTTTGGATACATGCAGCAGGATCAGGATACCGCAATAAAAATATTTGAAGGACTTGGACTAATCAGTGAAACCGATCACGAATACAAACGACATCCGCTAGCATATATTGTTGAGGCCGCAGATGATATTTGCTATCTTACTACCGACATAGAAGATGCTCATCGGATTCACTGTCTAGATTTTGCGGAAGCGTCTCGACTGCTGAAACCAATTGCAAGTACAGGTGACTCAATGGGACGATACTACTCGATGGAGCATAGTGATGCTTTTGACGACCAGGACAGGGTCGGATATCTTCGAGCAGCTGCGATCCGTACTCTCTCGGCCGCTGTGATCAAGGATTACCAAGAAGCGTACGACGATATAATGACAGGGCGCATAGGCAACGAAGCACTTCTCGAACGTGGGTCCTTAAGAACAAAAATAGCTGATATCAGGATTGCATGTAGGGAAAAGATTTATATAGAAGAGCGGAAGATGCAAACGGAGACAGCCGGGTACCATGTAATTATCAGTCTCATGGATTTGTATGGCGGTATGATATTGCAATACCTAGAAAAAAAGGGGGTAGATGGAATCGATAGTAAGAATAAGGCGTTGTATAATTTGTCCCCTGTGAACAATTCCCAAGCCTTTGATATTGCGTTCTGAATGATCGGTTTTGGTCGATTGGAATTGCAAGGAAAGGCTGGTTTGGAGTCTGTTTCCTTGCAATTTCGATTATGGATTCCCTTGCCGCTCAAGGCGTGATTCACTCCGGTTGAAGGACGAACCGGAGGGAATGCAATGTCGAAGCCACGCGAGCGCCGGGATACGGGTGAGCAGGACCTGTTCCGGTCCCGGCTCGACCAGATCCTCAACATGAGGCATGAGCTGGTTCAGCTGGCGCAGGCCATCGACTGGTCGGTGCTTGAGGCACATTTCGGCGTAGTCTATTCCGACGGCCCCGGCGGCCCGCCGCTGCCGACCCGGCTGATGGCGGGGCTGGCGATCCTCAAGCACACCTTCGACCTTTCTGACGATGAGCTGTGTGCGCGCTGGATCGAGAACCCGTACTTCCAATATCTGTGCGGCGAGCTGTTCTTCCGCCATGAGGCGCCGTTCGATCGCTCGTCCCTGACCCGCTGGCGCCAGCGCATGGGCGAGGAGCGCATCGAGGTGCTGTTGCAAGAGAGCCTCAGCGTTGCGGTGAAGACCGGGGCGATGAAGCCGCAAGACACCCGCCGGGTGATCATCGACACCACCGTGCAGCCCAAGAACATCACCTTCCCGACCGACGCCAAGCTGCTCAACCGGGCGCGTGAGCGTCTTGTCGTCCTGGCCAAGAAGCTGGGGGTGGGCTTGCGCCAATCCTATGTTCGCGTCGGCAAGCTGGCGCTCATCAAGCACCAGCGCTACGCCCACGCCAAACAGTTCAAGCGGGCCAACAAGTCCTTACGCACGCTTCGGACCTATCTGGGCCGCACCATCCGCGATATCTCCCGCCAGATCGCCGGCGAGGACGATCTCGAGGCCATCTTCAAGCGCCCGCTCTATCTGGCCAAGCGCGTGCTCGAACAGAGGCAAAGACAGCGCGGGCGCAAGGTCTACAGCCTGCATGCCCCGGAGGTCGAGTGCATCGGCAAGGGAAAGGCCCACGCGCCTTATGAGTTTGGCGTCAAGGTCTCGGTCGCGACCACGCTCAAGCGCTCAAAGGGCGGCCAGTTCGCGCTCCACGTCAAGGCGCTACCCGGCAACCCCTATGACGGCCATACGCTCGCAACCATCATCCCCGATATGGAACGCACCATCGGGGCCGAGATCGGTCGCATCCTCGCGGACGCCGGATACCGCGGCCACAATGCGCCCTTGAGCCACAAGTTCAGAGTCTTCACCACAGGCCAGAAGCGCCGCATGACGCCACAGATCAAACGCGAGATGAGGCGCCGGGCCGCAGTCGAACCGGTCATTGGCCACATCAAGAACGAACACCGCATGGACCGCAACTACCTCGCCCACGCCCAAGGCGATGCCATCAACGCCATCCTCGCCGCCGTTGGATACAACTTCTCCCTCCTGCTCAAATGGCTGAGGCTTTTGGCGGGCTTCATCATGATCATGCTCTTCGGCACGCCAATGCAGGCCAGAGCCTAAAAAGCATATTGTTCACGGGGGACCTATTCGTCATTTCTTGTGTTGACCGACTATATCTCTGGAATGACTGATCGCTTTGCGATGGACCTTTACCAAAGGCTCACGGGCACCAGCGTTGCTATCGGACGGATGGTGTAATAAAGGGCGCAGCAATCGATACTGCGCCCTTGACGAGTAGAATGGCTCATTTACGTTGTATGTCCATTCCTCTTTTCCCGAACGTACTCTTGTGCGATTTCCTCAAGTGCCCTCATGGCCATGTGTTTCTGTTCCCGGGGATACTTCAGAAATAAGTCCCCAATGGCATATTCCACCGCTTCATCACCTTGTATTTCCTTATCTAATCCCCGTGGTGTGTAGCCGTCGATGCCCGCTCTGATAATGTAAAGGGCATCATCTGAAAGTGGCTGGACCTTCGTGCTCTGCATTTGATGACCTCCTAGGTTTGTCGCATGCTCAATCAAGAATAGAACAAAACAAGAACATTCGCAATAGAGACAGAAGCGCCCCGCCTACATCTGGCAGACAGACTGTGAAGCAACCCAACATTTCGAGAGCTGTCCCCTAAAGAAATGATTCGTCAATTGTGGTGCCAATATCGCGCCAGTTCAACAAGAATTTCAATTTTACACAGCTATGTACCGGATTCGTGTCTTCCCCTGGACCGAACGATCCTGGTGGCGAGTGCAGCATTTTGACCGTAACGTAATCGTTTATGATCCCGGTCCGACGGGCTTCGGCATGCCAGTAGGGCGTCAGCGAATGTTAGAGGGCTCTTCCCAATCCGCTAATCTGGCCTCCTCCGTCGTGAGGGGCCAGCAAACCAAAAAAACCGGCCCCTTCAGGGACCGGTCATGCTGAGTATGATCTACGTTACCATCTCCTTCTTGTCCTGTACTTCAGGTTTTTCGGAATATTTTCGCAGAACCAGTCGCCCATCAAGAGGTAGCGCCCGAAGGACGATGTTCATGCCCTTCTTGTCGGCGTGCGCGAACGCCGCTCCAATCTGAGTCCAGAAAGCTTCGTCGGCATCATCACGATCCTCGACGGTGTAAACGCGATATGCGGGTTTCGAGCTATTTGCCATGACCATGGTCCTTCCATTGGGATGTCAGTTTAAACACGTGAAAAGAACTCGTGCTGGAACCATTCTCCCAACTCGCGCGCTAAGCCCTAGACGTGAGAATGTGCCCGCGCGGCGAGCTGAGGATAGACGCTGCAAATCTCCGCCTAAGAAAAGGCCCCGCATTTCTGCGGGGCAGGTGGCGGGTTGGACGTCAATATTCTTCCGCCAGCATGACAGTGAGCACCCGGCGTGTGATCTCCAGATCGCACGGGTTCTCCGATCCGTGTTGCATCGATGGATCGTAATAGTCGATCTTCCAGAATAGCTTGTGTCCCTGAACCGTCAGCGCTCCGAAATCATGCTCTTGGTACGGGTCATTGCCTTCGCTGAATTCATTGAAGGCGCGTACCGCACTAATTGCGTCGGCGACGTACTCGGCCCCGAGGCCCTGGACGCCAGCCGTCATGTAGACGCTGCCGCCGACAAGCGTCGTCCTGAATCCGTCATTCAGTTTGGCGATGCGTTTGTGGTCGTCAGTTGGCGAGATACTGCTCATGGATGTCCTCCGTAGCGCTGTGCCAACGCTGACCATTCAGCGCTGGCAAACACCACCGAGGACCATCGATTGGTCTGCCCTCATGCTACTGGCCGGAGCGGAAGGGTCAAAGACGCGTGTCTTCGCCCACCTGGCACATGTCCCCGCCTATGGTTTGCCGGTGACGCTGGCAGGCTGTAGCCATGGGGAACGCTCCAGACAAAGTCGCAAATTTTGCGCGCACTAATTCGCGCGAACTGTCGAGTGTGTTCGGTATCAAACAGAAGGACCGGCTGTCGCATCTTTACGTGATCGGCAAGACCGGCGTCGGCAAGACGACGCTGCTTGAGACACTTATTGCCCAGGACATCGATCAGGGGCGCGGTTGTGCGCTGATTGATCCCCATGGCGATTTTGTCGAGCGGGTGGCCGTGCGCATACCGCCGCATCGCAAGGGCGACATGATTTATTTCAATGTACCCGATGCGTCCCAGCCCTTCGGTTACAATCCCTTCGCTCGGGTAAGCCCTGGTCTCCGCCCTCTCGTCGCCTCGGGCATTCTCGATGTGTTCAAGAAAATGTGGGACGATGCCTGGGGTGCGCGCATGGAGCATATTCTGCGCAACGCTTTACTCGCCCTGCTCGACCAGCCCTCGGCCACCATGTCCGACATTCTCCTGATGCTGACGGACAAGAGTTTTCGCTGGCGCGCTTTGCGTCATGTTCAGAACGAGCAGGTCCGGACCTTTTGGGCATCAGAGTTTCCCCAATATTCCTTCCGCTATCAGGCCGACGGCATCGCTCCTATTCAGAACAAGGTCGGGGCCTTCCTCGCCGATCCAATACTGCTCAACATCCTGACGCGCGGCCGCGGGCAGCTGCGCATGAGGACCATTCTCGATGAAGGGAAAATCCTTCTCGTAAATCTCTCGAAGGGAAAGATTGGCGCGGACAGCTCATCGCTCCTGGGAGGCCTGCTGGTGACTTCTCTCGGGCTCGCGGCCTTTAGCCGGGCCAATGTCGAGGAAGCCACGCGCCGACCCTTTTTCGTCTATATCGACGAATTCCAGAATTTCACCACACTTGCCCTTGCCGACATGCTTTCCGAGCTCAGGAAGTTCGGAGTTGGCGCGGTCCTCGCGCATCAATATCTGCACCAGCTCGATCCCGATATTCGCCATGCGGTTCTAGGTAATGCTGGCACGCTCATCTCGTTTCGTCTGGGAGCACATGACGCCGGGCTCATCGCCCGTGA
Source organism: uncultured bacterium (assembly GCA_913009835.1). Lineage (GTDB taxonomy): Bacteria > Electryoneota > Electryoneia > Electryoneales > Electryoneaceae > BMS3BBIN04. The sequence goes on along the minus strand of CAJVXH010000051.1, from coordinate 16,071 downwards.
ATTCGAGCCGGTGTTCGATCGTATCGATCTACTGAGCCTGCCCAATCACGACATTTATCTCAAACTGATGATCGACGGGACACCGTCGAAGCCGTTCAGCGCAACGACGCTCGTTCCCTAGCCGTGCGGTAGGTTCCAAAACACGTGTATAGAACGTAAGCTTTCTTGTTGTTCGAAGGATTTCAAAAGATACCGGGGGGACTCTCATGAAACTCAAACTGAGGCGCAACCAACAATCCGGCATCACCGGCAAGGTGAGCTTCAAGCTTTTCTTCATTGTCGATCTCGATTCCGACGAAGCGGCGGCTCTGAAAAAATACAAATTCGGTAAGCAAATCGTCTACGAAACTCCCAAGGGCGCGGCGGCTTTGGAGGGGTTGAAGACGGCGAGCAGTGTCGGTGGTATTGGCCGGGGTATTGCGGCAACGATCGCAGCAAAGGCCTTCGATCATATCCTCAGCGTCAACGACATGATCGATGGCAAGGAAATCATCTGCAAGGACATTGATGAAATGATCGCGGCGGAGGAGCAGATCAAGGACGCGTGTCAAACTCTCTCGCGCATCCTTTATATGTGCCAGCATTTCGAGGGCGAAGAGATCATCGATATCCAGCCCTTTGCAGCCGAGGCATGAGTGACAATCCGTTCGCTGATCTTCTAGGAGCTTTCAAACGCGGCTGGGAAGCCGCAGGCAGAGCGGAGAACTTATCGACCCAGCACGTCCGCTCCCGTCCGTCCTTCTGGAATCCGTTTCTCACCTGGCGCGATGAAGAGGAGCGCGAGCTGTGTGAACTCTATGCGGCCGTGAATGCGGCCTTCGAGGCCTCTCCCTTCATGGACCCTGAGTTGCTGGACGAAACCGTGACGCAGATCGTCTCGACGGCCTGTGAGACGGCAGAGTGTTTACCGCCGCACGACACCCTTGCCGCCATGACCGACGCTGTCTCCCAGCTGATCGGCGAGGAATTCTTCTCATTCTATTCATTCGAGGAAGAGAACTGGCACAAAGATTTTGGCGTCGAAGACGCCATGGAGTTGAAGCGCGCGCTGAAGCGAAAACAACAGTTCTTGAGCGATACCGATCGGCTGTTCGAAATCGGATGCTGGAAGATCGCCCTCATCTTCGGCTCCCTTCTCGACCTCCTGCCCGAAAGCTTCCAGAACGATGATGGAGGAGGCGAAAATTCCGCTTCTATGACGTTCGGCGTCGATCTGGCCGACATCATCGAGCGCCCAGCCGCCGCGATTGAGGGAACGCTCTCGACAATGTTCGACAAGGACATCTATGATGGGGATCTGTTCGCGGATGTGCGCGCGCAACTGGAGCATAATTATTACGCGGCCTCTGGCCTTGATCCCGCTAACAAGTCCGTCTCGACAAAGCAGTTGATCCCACCAACGCAATCCAAGGGCAAAACTCCCGCGGAGCTCGCCGGGCTCTATCTTAAAGATACGCCGTTTGCCGACTTCTTCTCCTTTTCCTTGCCGCTTCAAATCCCCGAAAGCGCGCGCTTCGAGCACTGCCATATTCTCGGTGGCACCGGCCACGGCAAGACGCAATGCCTGCAATATCTGTTGCACGCCGATTTGCTCCGCGCCGTTCAAGAGCCGATCTCGATCGTCGTGATCGACAGCCAGGGCGATCTCATCCGCAAGGTCTCCTCCAGCACCCTGTTCGATCCCGGGAACGATGCCTCCCTGGCGAAACGCTTCATCTTCATCGATCCGGCTGATATCGACACCCCGCCAGCGCTAAACCTGTTCGATCCGGGCCTTGAGCGGCTGGCGGACTACACGCCGCACCAGCGAGAGCTCGCCTTCAATTCGCTGGTCGATATCTATGGCCGGTTCTTTGGCGCACTGCTCGGAGCGGACCTCACCGCACGTCAGAACACGGTATTCAGATATCTGGCGCGGCTGATGCTCACCGTCAAAGGCGCGACCATTCACACGCTGATCACGCTGATGGACGACATCGCGCCTTTCAAGGACCACATTAAGAAGCTCGACCCGACGGCTCGGCGGTTCTTTGAAAAGGAATTCTCGCGCAAGGGCTTCAACGCCACGCGCCAGCAGATCAAGGACCGGCTCTATGCGGTGCTCTCAATTCCCACATTCGACCGGTTGTTCTCGGCTCCGAAATCGAAGGTCAGCTTCTTCGACGCGCTGAACAGCGGCAAGATCGTGCTTGTGAGCACCGCCAAGGATTTGCTCAAAAGCGACGGTACCGCCATCTTCGGGCGCTTCATTCTGGCTCTTATAGAGCACGCGGTGATGGAGCGCGCGAATCTCGCCGAGGAGAAACGCACGCCTGTCTTCCTCTATATGGACGAGGCCCAGGACTATTTCGACGATACCGTCGAGACGCTCCTTGTCGAAGCGCGGAAATACAATTGCGGCCTGACCCTCGCCCATCAAAATCTTGCCCAGCTCTCGCCTAGGCTCAAGGCGATCTTCATGGGCAACACCACCATCAAGCTCGCTGGCGGCGTCACTGACGCCGATGCCCGCGCGATTGCCCCAGACATGCGCACCACGTCAGACTTCCTCCTTTCCATGAAAAAGAGAAAGGGCGTTTCCGACTTCGCCCTTTCAGTGCGCAACCTCACGCCGAACGCGGTAAAGGTCAGCATTCCACTCGGCTTCCTTGAAGACATGCCCCTGCTTGAGCCGCACAAACGCGATACGCTTCTGGAGCGAAACCGTAAGCGCATCGGCTACACGCCTGAAATGGAGGAACCTCAAGAGGCTCCATCTCCAGCTCCAGTACCAACGCCGTCCGCAGCGGCGCCAGAGACGCCGCCTGCGCCGACATCAGAGACGACGTCTGCGCCGCAGAGGGGTCATCGCTCCCTCCAGAACCGCATCAAACAAGCGGCACAGAAATGCGGATTTTCTGCGACCATCGAACAACAGGTGCTCGACGGCAAGGGGCGGGTCGACGTGGCACTTGAGCGAGATGATATACGCATCGCTTGCGAAGTGTCGGTGACGACCAAGATTGATCATGAACGGCACAATATCGAAAAGTGCTTGGCGGCTGGCTATACCTACGTCTGGGTCACGTCGCCCGATTCCGCGCAGCTCGAAAAACTTCGTGAGGGCCTGTTGCCATCACTTCCAACTGAGATACGCGAACGTGTTTCTTTCCTGTCGGAAGACGAGCTGATTGCACAGCTTGATGCGCTAACCACACAAACGTCAACAAGCCAATCGAGGGTACTCGGCTATGACGTGCACGTGGTTCACACCCAGATCAATCCGCTCCAGTCAAAGGATCGCCGTAAACGCCTTGCCGCCGTACTATCCAGTGCGCGGCAACAAAAAAGCAAAGGCGCTTGAGGAGGACAGACTTTTGATCAAACCCACCACAGGAACCCCGAGCTTCGGCTACCAAAGGCGTGACGGTAAACTCGTGGCGCATCCACAAGAAGCCCCTATCCGCCGCCGCATCTTTGAGTTGTTCGTCGAACATCAACGTAAAAAAACCGTGGCCGAAATTCTCAATGCGGAAGGAGCAAAAACGCGCAGTGATTCCATGTTCACCGGACAGACAATCAGCCGGCTTCTGCAAGAGGAGAAAGTCACCGGCATTCCGGGCGAAGCGCAAGCTCTTGTACCCAAAAAACTCTTCGAGCGGTGCAAAGCAATTCTGCTGGCGCAAAGCAGGGAGGGAGGTGCCAAGCGCAAGGTCGTGCATCTGTTCGCGGGATTTGTGTTCTGCTGCTGCGGTCAAAAAATGTATGTGCCGTCCAATGCCAAAAAATACATTTGCGGTGATTGTCTCGCCAAGATTCCTGCGGATGATCTCGAAGCCGTTTATTGCTCTCAACTTTCAGCTTATGAGTTGCCTGAAGGCCTACAATCTGAATTTTCCGATTTGACTCATCTATGGCCTACTTTGTCTTTTGAGACCAAGCGGGAGATTATCGAATGCGTCACGAGTCGCATCGAAATCGATGACAAAAAGGTAACGTGTTGCCTTGTTACTCTGTAAGAAAATGATGACAAAAGGGGCTCAAATTTCCTCATGTGTCACTCATTAAGTCTCTCTATATATAAGATAAAATTACACCAAGCCTCAGAGGCTAACGTGGTCCCAAACAAAAGGGAAATGCGTTTCCCTGTTGTCGTGGCGCGGCATGAATTTCTGCGCCACGGTTCTGCTCATCGCAGTCCGAAAACAGGAGCAGAAACCATGCATATCAATCATGACACGACCCAGAAGAACGCCACTATTCGCATCGCGTTCACTACCCGCGAGGCTGCCCTCTATCTCGGGCTTGCCGTCTCTACACTTAACAAATGGCGCTGCCACGGCGGCGGCCCGCAGTTCCTCAAACTGGGCCGGGCCGTCCGCTACAGAAAGGACGACCTGGACCGGTTTATTGAGACACGGATGTTCGGTTCAACTGCGGAAGTGTAAGTCATGACACCGAATGTACGAGAAATGCGGGCTCTGGTTCACCAAAGGGATGGCAGCCACCCCTTCTCCGGCCACCGCCGCCCCTCATCGAGGTGCGAGCGACGGTGGCTCCAAAGGGATGGCTTAGCCTATCCATCAAGAAAGCTACACAGCCTCTCTTCGATTGAATCCAGCTCTTTCAGTTCGCACTCCCAAATTTCCATCACCGACCAACCCTCTGATTCCAGTGCTTTGATGTTCTCCTGGTCACGCTTTTTGGTACGTTCAAGCTTGGGTAGCCAGTAGTCCACATTCGAACGCGGTTTGTGAGCTACCGGACAGGCTGGATCGTCATGGCTGTGCCAGAAACAGCCATGCACAAAAATTACTTTTCTGCGTGGTCCGAAAACCATATCGGGCCGTCCTGGCAGCCGGTGCCGGTGTAAACGATAGCGGTAGCCCATCCCATGCACGAGACGCCGGACCAACAATTCAGGCTTCATGCCTGTGCTTTTGATCCGGCGCATATTCGCACTGCGTTGCTCTGCGCTTATCCTGTCCACAATATCTTAATCCTCACATTGCATCTTCGCGTTGAACAATCCTGTAAAGTGATGCACACTGAATCAAGCGATGAATTATTTTCTTGAGAACAAACAAAGAACATATATAATGGCACGCACCAAGAAAGGCCCACGAATTACCGTAAGCCTATCGCAGAGCGACCATGATTCCTTGCTTGCCTTTGCAGAGAAATACGATGTTTCCCTATCATGGCTAACACGGCACGCCATATCCGAATTTCTGGAGCGGTACAGTAACGAGGAACTCCAATTGCCGCTCTCACTAAAACCCTCGGAAAGGAAGGTTTCAAATGGCTAGGCACAGCGGCTGGACAGCTATAGACCTTTTTTGCGGCGCAGGCGGACTATCTGAGGGGTTTCGCCAAGCTGGTTTTCATGTGCTCGCAGGAAACGATATCGACGAGAGCGCCGGGGAAACCTATACGGCAACACATGAAGAAGCCAAGTTTCTGCCGGGACCAATTGAAGACATTACAGCCGCTGACCTATTGAAAGCATCCGGCCTGAAAGCCGGGGAACTGGATTGCCTGATCGGCGGACCGCCATGTCAGGCATTTAGTGTCTACAATCACCAGCGCGGCATGCATGATGAGCGTAGCCAGTTATTCCGTGAGTATCTGCGAATTGTCGAAGGCTTAATGCCCAATTGGGTCGTCATGGAAAATGTGACCGGCATAACCTCAGTAGGTCAGGGCGCTGCGGTTCAAACGATCTTGAAAAACCTGAAAGACCTTGGCTATCACGTCGAGACCAAAATCCTGCGCGCCGAGGAATACGGCATCCCGCAGGAACGCCGCCGCATCGTTTTTCTAGCAAATCGCTTGGGGCGGCCCATCATATGGCCTGAGCCGTCGCACGGTGAAAACGGCAATCCGTTTGTTACCATTGCCGACGCCATAAACGATCTTCCTCCGCTGGAAAATGGTGAGGACGGCGGCGTGCAGCCTTATGCGAGTGCGCCACAATCAGACTATCAACGTATGCTGCGCGGCAACTCGACCGAAGTATACAATCATGCAGCCCCCCGGCTCGCGCCCATCAATATGGAGCGAATGCAACACATTCCTCAGGGCGGAAGCTGGCGCGATATCCCCTTTGAATTATTGCCGGCCGGAATGAAGCGTGCCCGGCGCTGCGATCACACGAAACGCTACGGTCGGATGGCTTGGGACGGCCTGTCCTGCACGGTTCTGACCAAGTGCGATCTGCATTGGGGCGCTTATCTTCACCCCGAACAGGATCGCTCGATCACAGTCCGGGAAGCAGCGCGGATACAATCCTTCCCGGATTGGTTCCACTTCGATGGTCCACGCACAGAGCAATATGTGCAGGTCGGCAATGCTGTGCCGCCACTACTGGGCAAAAAAATTGGCGAAGCAATCCAGAAAGCAAAAGTTTCCACACGCCAGACTCCCAAAAACCACTTGGCCGCTGTAGGCTGATGCAACAATAAAGTGGGGCAAAAGCGTGTATGATCCAACAGATAACATAGAAGAAATACTGGGTCGCCGCGCAGAGCTTGGTTTCGATCCTGCCAGCCAAGACTACCAGTGCCCCTTTATTCACAGGCGGTTCGTTAAGCGCAGCACGGCTGACAAAGAAAACCCCTATCCAGTCTGTACATTACGCAAGAAACGCACCGCCGCTCCGGTCTGTGTTTGTCCGAAACGCTTTTACGCGATTGATTTCCTACAAGACGTTATCGCGCATGCCTGGCCAGGTCCAAAGCCATCCAATCCGCGTATTGCCAGCGAAGTCAAAATGGCGGATTTCGGCAACGTTGATTTTGTGATTGCTGACACGCCCGATGGACAAGAAATCGGGCAGTTCCTATCCGTCGAGTTGCAGGCAATAGATATCACCGGTTCGGTCCGAACTGCTTATGACGCTATTGTCGCAGACGAGCTTCTGGAGCGTTCGCCGAGCTACGGATTCAACTGGAAAAACGTCTACAAGCGCTACATAAACCAGCTCATCAGCAAGGGTTACTATCACCACCACTGGGGAACAAAGGTCGTCGCCGTCATTCAAGATGAGGTTTACAATTATATTTGCAATGATGCGGATTTCATGCGGCAGACTGACATCGACTCCCCGCAGGTCAATATCATCTTCATGTCCTACCGCTTTGAGCCAGATCCCGAAAATCCGGTTCGTCAGCGACTGGTCCTGGACAAAGTGGAGGGCACCCATCACACAAACCTGCAAAATGCGGTGCTGTACAAATCCGCGCCTCACCGCGACGAATTTTGCAGGCGAATTCGAGATGCCTTAGCTCGTTGACACGGGCAACGTGGGAGTAACAGATGGACGATCAAGAATACGAGCACATCTCCGATGAAATGTTAGATGGTTTGCGGCGCTTGGGTAAGACTATCAATGACATTGCTGACAAGGAAGCGAAAATGGCCGAGAAATCATATCCGATTCCTTACAGGGCTGCTGCTCTTGCGACGCTCAAGAAAAGTTGCATCGATCTGTCCGAAAAGCTTTTGCACGAGTTAGAGGCGCTGCATGCTGAATACAACGAACCGGGCGAAGAGGGTTAAAAGCTTCATGCAGTCGGACAATGCAAATGGAGAAAAGAGCCTGATTTGAAAGTAAGTAAGCTCATAATTCGGAACTTCAGAGGAATTCAGAAAGCCGAGCTGTTTCTTCCGGACCATGTCGTTCTAATTGGCGATAACAATGTAGGAAAATCCACGATCTTCGAGGCGCTGGATTTGGTTCTAGGGCCTGACCGCCTTAGCCGCAGGCCCATCGTTGATGAGCATGATTTTTTTTACGGGCAGTATCGCGCCGATGACGGTCAGCCGCCGCCAGAAATCCTGATTGAGGCAACGGTCACTCATCTGAACACCGAGCAGCGCATCCGTTTCAAGGATTATGTTGAGTGGTGGGATCAGGAACAGAACGAACTTCATACTGTCCCGCCCCCGGCTAACATAGACCAGGATCAAATTACCCACGCCCTGCGCGTTTCCTTCTCAGGCATCTACGACGAAGAAGAGGATGATTTTACCGGCGTCACTTTTTTTGCGAAAAGCGACGATGAGGGCGACCGGCAGCTCTTCTATAAAAAAGACAAGCAATTTTGCGGGTTTTTGTATCTGCGATCACTGCGTACCGGCTCGCGTGCCCTGAGTCTGGAACGCGGAAGCCTTCTCGACATCATCTTGCGTCTTAAAGATATCCGTCCACAAATGTGGGAAAAAACGATAGCCGCATTGGCTGCGCACGATGTTGCCAGCGACCCGGACCTAGGTATATCCGGCATTCTCAAGAGCATCGAAGCCTCGATCAAAAAATTTGTCCCAAAGGAGTGGGGCGTCGCCCCCCACTTGAAAGTTTCGAACTTGACGCGCGAGCACTTGCGCAAAGTCATTACTGCTTTCGTTGCGACAGGTGATGGCGATCATGCCGCGCCCTTCTACAGACAGGGCACCGGCACAATCAACCTGCTCGTCCTCGCGATGCTTTCGCAAATTGCGAAAGACAAACAAAATGTGGTTTTTGCCATGGAAGAACCTGAAACCGCTATCCCGCCGTATGCCCAGAAACGGATCGTTCACGAAGTTCGGAAGCTCGCCGCCCAATCGCTATTCACGTCACACTCGCCATACGTGCTTGAGGAATTTGCCCTCGATGAAACAATCATACTCTCAAGGAATAATGATGGTCTTCTGGAACAGGCATCCGTACAGCTACCCGATAGTGTCAAACACAAGCGCTACCGGCAGGAGTTTCGTACCCGATTTTGCGAAGGTCTGCTTTCGCGCAGGATATTAATCGCCGAAGGAGCAGCCGAAGCTTCAGCCATACCCGCTGCAGCCCGAAGACTGTCCGAACTGAAACCCGGCACTTATTCTCCATTGGAGGCGCTCGGCATTTGCACCCTTGATGGTGGTGGCGAAACCCAAATAGCCGATTTGTCGAAACTGTATCGTGACCTAGGAAAGCAGGTCTTCGCCGTATGCGATAAGCAGGTGCAGGAATATGAAGCTGCGATCAAGGCTGCCGTCGATGAGCTTTTCATACACGATGAAAAAGGTATTGAAGCCCTTGTCCTGAAAAACACAACTCAAGCCGCCATCGAGCGCTTTGTAGATCAAATCGACTGGCCTCCCCATTTGACTGCCAAATATCCAGCCCCAAAGATCGATGCGATCAACGCCTTGTCCGACTATTTCGTTTGGTCGAAGGGAGATCGCGGTATCGCAGATTTTTTGAGTTCCTGTCAGGAGCAGGAAATCCCTGAGTGGATCAGGCAGACCTGCATTAGCCTCAAAAAATTCTGCGAACCGGAGGTGCCTGAGGAACAGGCACAGGATGGCGAAGACGAGCAAGACGAACAGGACATCGCGGACCTTGCTTGATCTTTCAAAAGAGCAGAAACGGGTCATGAAGGCTGACGGCAACCTGCTTGTTCTTGGCGGACCTGGATCGGGCAAAACAACTGTAGCCATTCTGAAAGCTGGGAAACTCAGTGCCGAGGCGTTGCAACCATCTCAGAAGATTATCTTTCTAAGCTTCGCCCGTCCCACTGTTGCCCGCATCATCGAGGCGCTCGATGAAACAGAAGAAGTCGGGAAAGATGAAAAACGCTTCATCGAAATCGATACCTACCACGCCTTTTTCTGGAGACTGATCAGGTCGCATGGCTATCTGCTCGGTTTACCCCGGAATCTGTCCCTACTTACTCCAGCAGCAGAAGCTATCGCCTTATCCTCGATCAGAAACGATTATGATAGAGAATCAAAACTGACCGAAGCGGTGCGGAAAGAAAAGACGGCCCGCGAGCTTGTAGAAAGAAATCGCCTGGCACGTGATGAGGGGAAAGTCTGTTTCGACCTATTCGCCGATCTCACTGGTCAAATCATGCACGGCAGCGAAAAAATCCGAAAGCTCATAGGTGAAGCTTATCCCTTCGTCATCCTTGATGAGTTTCAAGATACCGATGCCGATCAATGGTCGGTCGTTAAGGCGCTTGGTCAAGAAAGCAAGATCATCGCACTCGCCGATCCTGAACAGCGTATCTACGAGTTCATCGGTGCCGAACCGGAACGTCTCGATCATTACAAGGAAACATTTAAGCCGTCCGAATTCGATCTGGCAGATGATAATTTTCGCAGTGGCGGCACTCATATCGCCCAATTCGGCAATGATATTTTGAAGGGCAAATTTCATAGCAAGTCCTATGACGGCATTACCGTTCTTACCTTCCCGGCCAATCAAAATCAGGCATATGCCGCACTCAAAGGTCAGGTTTTTCAGGCCCGCAAGCGCCTGATCGATGGCGAACTAAAAGATTGGTCGCTTGCTGTCCTGGTCCCCACCAAAAAGATGACCAGAGCCTTCTCCGACTATCTCCGCTCAGAGCAGGGTAAAATGCCAGCTATCCAGCATTCGGCCTTTATTGACGTGGAAGCCGCCGTCCTGGCTGCGGAAATCATTGCATTCCTGCTACAGCCGAAAGCCCCGAAAGCCGACTTTTCCCAGTTTGTGCAGCTCGTTCGCAATTTCTATGAAGGTCGTGGTGGCGATACACCGTCCAAGACCCATATTGCCGAGTCGATGAGGATTTCAGCCGCGCTCAAAAAAGCGCGGGAAGTACGTGCAAAAAATAAATCAATTCACAAGAGCAGCCTTATCCTTCCGATGCTTAAGACCTATCGGGCGGCGTGCGCAGTCGAGCTAACGGGTGATCCTGACGCCGATTGGCTCGCTATTCGCAAGCAGCTTGACGATGGCACATGCAAGCGTCTCAAAGAGGTCGCCGTTGAATCTCGCAATCTCAGACTTCTTGATCGCGGAACACAACTTAGGGCCGCCCTGTCGGAGAGTTGGCGTGCATCACTATCTTATGCCGAAGCCCTCGAAATTGTCCGCCGCGCCTTTGTGCAGGAACATTTCGCTTCTGCGTGGCGACCGGAAACCGGCGTTGTCGTGATGAACATGCACAAGGCAAAGGGCAAGCAATTTGACGAGGTGATTATTTTCGAGGGCTGGCCGCGCTACGCAAAGGGAAAGATCGTCTCCAATCCCGGTCGGATCGTTCGCGGCAATTCGATGGATCAGGATCTCGGTCAAGCAAGACAGAATTTTCGCGTCAGCATCACCCGCGCGAAAATCCGCACCACTATCCTCACACCCAAAAACGACCCGTGCGTTCTCTTGAAATAGAAGCAAAAGTGAATTACAGCCCGGACCAGATCAATTCGCTGCGCAGAAATTGGTCAAAGCCATTCCCATCTTCTTCCTCCTTTTCCTCAAGTCATGACGCTTTTCTAGCTGGGCGCGGCTTCGGTTCAAGGGGCAGCCCTCTCCATCCTTCTTCGCTTGCGCCCAAGGATTGACGAAGGCCCGTTTTGCCCCTTGAGCGACCGCTTTAGTTGTCGCCAAGCGCTCCAGCGATCGTACTGGCAATCCGTTCAGACGCGCGTTTCAGCGGATCATTGTCGAGATGCGCATAGCGGGCGGTCGTTTGCGCTTGCGTATGACCGAGGAGTTTGCCGACGATGGGAAGCCCCATGCCGCCAGCCGCGCCTACGCTCGCAAACGAATGTCGCAGATCATGAATGCGCAGGCCTTGAAGACCGGCATGTTTGGTAATCCGGTCCCATGGGCGCTTGAGGTCGGAGCGAGGTTTGTCGGGATTGTCTGCCATGATCACGTAGGAGCTAAAGCGGTCAAGTCCGTTCAGCACATTCAGAGCAGGGCCATTGAGCACAACAAAACGCTTGCCCGTCTTGCTCTCCGGTAACACGAGAAGCCCACGATCGAAATCGATATCCTCCCATTTCATGTGGAGTATTTCGCGCAATCGGCAGCCAGTGAATAGTAAGAGCCTGATCGCCGCTATCACATAGGGCGAGAATGCAGTCTGACGATTTTCTAGTTTAGCGTGATGTTTTGCCGTTGGCTTCTTTTCGTCGACATCCCACGGTAGCCCCCTGGTCTCTGCCAGCCGGAGCGTTACGCCCAGTCTCTGTAATTCATCCATCGATAGGAAGCGCTCGCGGGTGCGCTCGCGAAAGTGTTTGATGCCACGTGTCGGATTGAAGCCTTCCTCGACTTCTCCCGCCGTTTCAGCATACCGGTACAGACTGCTTATCACCTCGACGACCCGGTTTGCCGTTGCCGGTTTGTCTTTGCCGATCAAGCGATGGAGCCGAGCAATATCCGCTTTGGTCACCATATTGAGTTTGAGCGCACCGATGCGTGGGTTCGCGTGTTTGCGGAAGTAGATGCGATAGTTTGCGACCGTTCGTTCCTTCAGTTTGATATCAGCTTCTTCTGAGAGGTAACGTTCGCTGAATTCTCGAAATGTCGACACATCACGATTCTTGCTTCGCTTTCCGGCAGGGTCTTCTCCCAAGCGCGCAGCAGCCAGGAGTTCCCGCGCCTTCTTCCGCGCCTCATACGCTGTCAGTAATGTCGTAGGCGCGAGCGTCATGCGCTTGGTCGCTGATTTGCGTCCGCCTCCCGGACGGTATTCAATGATCCAAGACTTCGACCCCGTAGGGGTCACCCGTACGCCGAAACCGGTTAGTTCGGTATCGTAGACGATAGATACGCGCTCACTGGGTGCCAGCGCATCCACTGTCGTCTTCGTCAAATGGGCTGTGGGCATGGTACCCTCCGATGCTTCAAGTTGATTTCCGTGTCGGCACTATGTCGGCACCGTGATGGAAAACAGGAAATTATGTGAGGAAAGATAATATATGAAAATATGTGTAGTATCAATAATATATGGAACAAACAGGCAATGTTAGACAACACAGGAAAGGTCGATAAATCATACTCATAACCTGAAGGTCGTAGGTTCAAATCCTACCCCCGCAACCACTTTTGTAGACTCTTTGAAATCACCGTCCTTATGGGGCGGTTTTTTCGTTTTGGCAGCAAGGCTTAGGATGCCAGCCAGGTGGCCGTGCAGATCGATGGCCATGGTCTTGCGCCCGTTCTTTTTGACCGGCGTGAGCACGATTTTATCGATAAGCGCGCGGATGATCTCTACAGCCTCCATGCGGCGTTTCTCATCTGCCAATGCAGCGTGCAGTTCTGCCACTTCCCGGTGATAATGATCGGCCATGTTTGGATGTAGCAGCGCAGGCGGATCATCAGACGTGCTGATCAATTTCTCAAGTTCTGCTTTGCGATCTTCCAGTGCCGCCATCTTGTCTTTAACCTGCGCGCCGGGCACGCCGTCAATGATAGCCTGAATAACGCGGTCAATGTCCCTTGTCACTTTCGACAGCTCTGCGCGGTAGCCTTCCAGCGATGAGCTGGCTTCAATCCGTAGCGTGTTCATATGGCGCGTGTACTCCTCGCAGAAGATTGCAAAGAGGTCAGGCTCCATCAGCTCATTCCTGAGGCCATCCAGAACTGTTGCTTCCAGCGCTTCGCGGCGCAGGGTCTGGCGGCAATCACATGTGCCCTTGTTGCGGGCATTGGCACAGCCAACCCGCTCGGAGTTGATATTGACGATACTGCCGCCGCAGACACCACACTTCATTAGTCCGGAAAATAAATAACGCGGACGCTTGCGATCCCAGAAGCCGAGTTTGCTTGTGTCCCAGTTGGCCTTGTTCTCTTCCTGTCTATCTTTTGTGGCTTGCCACAGCTCATCATCGATGATCCGCAGATCAGGAACATCCTTTGTGATCCACTCGGATTCAGGATTAAGCCGGGAAACGCGTTTGCCGGTTTCCGGGTCTTTGATGTAGCGCAGGCGGTTCCAGACCAGCTTGCCGATATATAGCTCGTTATTGAGAATGCCAGTGCCGCGCTGCCGGTTGCCATGAATGGTGCTCGGCCCCCAGCCCTTGCCGGAAGGACCGGCAATGTTTTCGGCATTGAGCTGTTTGGCAATGGCGCGCGGAGATTTGCCGCCCGCATACTCATTGAATATACGGCGGACCATTTTGGCTTGCACTTTATTGATTGTGCGGTCACCGCGCTGGGGTGTTCCGTCTTCATTGATTTTACGGACAACGTCATAACCGTAGGAATTACCGCCACCGGATTTACCGGCCTGGACACGTCCACGGAGTCCGCGCCGCGTCTTGTCAGCAAGGTCTTTGAGGAACAGGGCATTCATCGTGCCTTTGAGGCCGATATGCAGATCGCTGATCAAGCCTTCAGACAATGTTATGATTTTCACATCGGCAAAGCGCATACGCTTGTATATCCCGGCAATGTCTTCCTGATCACGTGACAGGCGGTCAAGTGCCTCTGTCAGAATGATATCGAATTTTCCTGCCAGCCCGTCTTCGATCAGTTTTTGAATGCCAGGGCGCATCAGGCTTGCGCCCGAAGTGGCGTGATCCGTGTAACATTCCCCGACCTGCCAGCCTTCCGCTTCCGCCCTTTCGCGGCAAATCGTTATCTGATCTTCGATTGAGGCTTCACGCTGTTGGTCGGAAGAATAACGGGCGTATATGGCGATGCGAGTCATTGGTCCTTCTCCCCGTTTGTCTCCGGGCAGTCCTTCGTGCGCTGGTTCTTCTGGATAACCCCATAATCGCGCTCCGCAGCGCATCTGGCAAGATACCTCACCAATTTTTCAAGATGAGGGTCAACTTTGTTACCGCCGGGCACAGCACGACCGGACGTGACGCTCTTGCGCCCTTCCGTCCCGTTATGTCGTTCCCGCGATTTCATGGTCCTGCCACCCTCTCAAGCGCGGCGCATCTGCGCCCTCACTATCTGCTATGGGGTTTTGGCTCCGCGAATACGTGGTCACGGATTGGTCAACCGGAGATATGGGTGAACGATTGCGCGAAAGCGTTACTGGCTACGGCAAAGCAAGATTCGTTAATTGTTTGTTAATCGTAAATATATATTATGGTTATATACTAAAGAATGTATGGAAAATGAATAAACCAATATATGTAACTCTTATACAAGCCCGTAGAATACTAGAAAACATGGGTATTGCACTCAATAGACGCCAGATTAAGCGTGCTGCTGAAAAGGACGCAACAGGGCGTAGAAAGCTCCCTTTTTTCGTTGATCCTATTGATAAAAAGCTGAAAATTGAGAAACGGACTCTTAGAGTCCGTTTGAAAAGGGTTTGCAAATCAGCTTCGATGTGATTCAAGCTCGGTATGTGGAACCGAGCGACGAGAGGCCGTATGGCCGAGATCGAGAGGAAGACGAAGCGTTACCCGACCGATCTGACTGATGAGGAGTGGGAGAAGGTCGAACCCTTTCTGCCGTGCGCGGCGCGCACGGGGCGAAAGCGTTTGGTCGATCTTCGAGAAGTGTTGAACGCCATTCGCTATGTGGCCCGGACAGGCTGCGGGTGGCGGATGCTGCCGAAGGATTTTCCGCCCTGGCAGACGGTTTACTGGTGGTTCCGCCGGTTTGTCCGGCTTTTGCTGTTTCGCACCATTCATGATGTGGCGCTGATGCTTGATCGGGCGCGCGCCGGGCGCGAGGCGAGCCCGTCAGCGGGCATTCTCGACAGCCAGTCGGTCAAGGCTCCGGCGGCTAAAAACCGTGGTTTTGACGGGGGCAAGAAGATTGTCGGCCGCAAACGGCATATCGCGGTCGATACCGATGGACGCCTTCTCATGATCAATCTGACGACTGCCGATATCTCGGACTCCGCGGGAGCGCAAATGATCCTCGATGCGATCCGCGAGCGCTGGCCTTGGCTCAAGCATCTGTTTGCCGACGGCGCTTATGATCGGAGCACGCTCATGGACAAGGCCGCCTTCCTCGACTTCGTCATCGAGATCGTTCGCCGTATCGAAGGCCAGGAGGGTTTCGAGGTCCTGCCCAGGCGATGGGTTGTGGAGCGCACCTTTGGCTGGATGATGCGATGGCGCCGTCTCGTGCGCGACTACGAAACCCGCATCGATGTCTCCGAAGCCATGATCCACGTCGCCATGGGAAGCCTGCTGCTCAGGAGAATTGCCCACTAAATGGAGTTTCCAAACGGACTCTAAGTGCTTCGGGAAAAGCGGGAACCGGTTTTCCGATAAGAAGCACGTTAGATCAAAGAACCAGGGTCTGATTTTGATTCCATAAAAATCGAAAAGACCCTAGCGCTCATAGGGGCGTTGCTTTCC
>CAJVXH010000050.1 GCA_913009835.1 uncultured bacterium | reverse complement strand
GATCATTCAAAAGTACAGCACGATGTGAGTCATTCTGAAAACGTGGATGGAGTCTTTTTACCGTCAACGTTTGAAGCATGTCCTGAACGTAGTGAAGGAAAGATCGAACTACACCACCGTTTGTGACTTGCATAACCACTTACCAAGCTGGACCTTCTTCATTCCGTTCGGCAAACAGACGCCGAACTTCAATCAGAATGACCTCGATCAAGACGGACTTTCAAGAACTACTATGGTTATCCCAAGTAATACCTGATATATGTGCAACCTCTAATACACCCAGTGCCCGATTCGCTCCAATCGGGTTTGCATCACCAACTCGTCTTCTTCCATCTCCATCCCGCGCGAAAAGATGATGAACTCAGCCTTGCCCAGAACCAGTTCCTCGGGCAAATAGCCCCAGTAGCGGCTGTCAGCAGACGATCCCCGATTATCCCCCAGCACGAAGTAATGTTTCTCGGGCACTATCACTGGGCCATAATTGTCTGAATTTCCCGCACCGGGCGGAAAAATGGTCGGGTCGATCAGGCCGGGTTCGAAGAAACGTGCGAACTCGAAACGTCCATTCGGCGGCATCGGGATCTCATCACCGTTGACAAGGACTCGCTTCTGCACGATCTGAAATTCGTCACCACCACGCGCTATTACACGTTTAACATAAATCTCGCTCGGATTATTGGGGTAACGGAAGACTATCACGTCGCCGATATCCGGCGGCGTGCCCTCGATAAGGGTAAACGACCGGATTGGCATTCCAAAATCGGTGCCAGGAATTCCCAACCATCGAGGGGTACGCAGACCATAAGCCAGCTTGTTCGCAACGAAAACATCACCAACCAAAAGCGTGTTCTTCATTGATCCGCTGGGCACAGTATAAACCCCCACCACTTCCTGCTGCATAAAGCTAATGCTTAGCAGGATGGCTGCGATAACTATCCAGGTGCGCAACGAGCGGATCGCAGGCGGGAGCATTTTCCAGCCGGGCGAGTGCTTTCCCCAGGGACTGAGGAAACCCGGGTATTCATCGACGCGAAAGTGTTTTCGAACGAATGATCGCAAATCCATATGAGCTGTGCTGGTTGAGGGTGAGATTGTTGAACGAGAATATATAATATATAACTCGATATGTGTTGTATGTCTGGCGAAAGAGAAAGTTTCTCAAAAATATTGGAGAATGTACTCCTTTAAATTAGGGACAGACCCCTATTAATTGTGATAAAAGGCGCATATAATAGGGGTCTGTCCCTAATTTAAACATGGCAAGTATCAGAATCGAGCGGTGGCCTGTGCATGAACAACCGCCGCGCTGAAACCTTCGCCCCCCGGCACCGCAACCGCGATATTCAACAGACCGATACCAGTGTCCACCTGTACACCGACCCCGTACGACCACTCCCAGCGAGTCTCAACTTCCATATCCAGCACGACACCGTCGAACAGGACGTAGGCACGGCTGCGTGCGTCCAGCAATCGTCGCAACTCAACACTTCCCCATCCTACACGCGGCGCAAGCAAGCTACGTTCCGAGAATCCACGCACCGTTGAGGCTCCCCCCAGCTGTTCCCATTCGGCAATGGGAGGGCGTTCATCACCTCCCGCCGAAACATCCACTCCATTAATGGCCGCAAACCCAACCCAGTCACCCTGAACTGGAACACTCAGTTCCAACCCAAACTCCGACCGATACATTCCTGCCAAATCTTCTTCACGAGGTGTTGCCTCACCTGGGACATATACCAATCGGGTACCGGACAGAAACAAGCGTTCGCTGCCTATTCGGACATGAGCACCGCTTCGAGGATTGGTTCTACGGTCACGGCTGTCATATTCCACCGCCACCCCAACCCCCACCAACGTGTAATCAGTAGAATCGTCCTCCACTGCCAGAGAATCTGCGGTGATGGATTTCCGTCGCAAGCTGCCCGAGACGGTCCATTCATCCGCCACCTGAGCGCCTAATTCCCCGCCAAACTCAACCGCCACATACTGAGAATCTCGTACTTCCTGCGATAAATGCAGCTTCGCTGACAGCTGCTGCCCAAACACAAACGGTTCCATGTACGCAACCGAAAAAGCCCGCGAGTCAGAACCATCTCGCCGCCAATGAAGATCGAATGCTCGTCCGCCCCCGAAAAGGTTGGATAACGTGGCATCCAATGACCCCGCCAAACCTTCATCATCGGCCGCATACCCCAGAGCGCCAGCAACACTGCTGGTCCGCTGCTCTTCGACATGAAAGAGAACGCCATACTTTCCATCACGATCAGCAAACACTTCGCCCTGCGACACATTCAAAAACCACTCGGTGCGTAACAGGCGACGTCGAGCCGCTTCAACTTGATCCGGATGATATAACGATTCCCTGATACGGGCGGCATGTCTGGCGGTGGACGCTTTGGTAACCTTCAAACCCGCGAACTCAACCCTCTGAAGCGACACCCGGGCGCCGGGTTGCACATTCAGGATGAGATCCACATGAACTGTATCAGCCCCAAAGGTGGGTGCAATCTGCTCTGCTGTAACCGCTGCGAATGGATAACCGTTTTCACGCAGCAATTCTGTCGTAGCCAGCATATCCCCCTGCCAGACTTTCTGACGGAAAGCCGCGCCCTCAACAGTTCGCAGCTCGGACAGGATCTCTTTTTCGAGACCCGCCGAAGGACCCGACAAAGCCAGTGAGCGCACCCAGACTATCGGACCATGATCGATCTTCACATGCAGGTTTACAGAACGTCCCCCGGCTAGGGATTCAATGGTGAAGGATTGCAGTGTGGCGTAGGGATAAGCAGGTAGCGTCCGAAGGCGAACTCTCAGCGTGTCCCGGGCATCGTTGAGCTCGTGCAGTGAATACCTGGACCCCTGAATGAGATCAACTAGCGGGAGCGCCCCGTTATCCTCAAGATCCGGAAGACCTTCCACGGTCATTTCGCGAAGACGAAGTCCTTCATCAGTCTGCGCGATTGTCGCAGAGGTGAAAATCAACAGGCAGACTATTATCAACAACCCACGATTCACTATTCTGCCATTCTTATACTTGGCCGGGACGTCACGTAACATCACACTATTCATGCTCTAACACGATAAATGATCCCCTGATCGGAGTCAAATGATGTTCCGAGACTCTATCTTTATCACCTGATGCACTTCCTTGGACTACTCTCATTCAATACTTTATTCAGTCGAACTAAATCCTTACGTTTCCTCAGCATATCACATATACTAACAAAAAGCCAGGACTACTATATGTCACAACTTCGCGTTGCAATCACAACCGGTGGCGGAGACGCTCCCGGTCTGAACGCGGTTATCCGCGCCGCCGTTAAAACCGGTATGAGCCGTTTCAACATGGAATTCATCGGCATTGAAGATGGATTCGAAGGGCTGATCAACACGCGCCGTATAATCAAATTGAACCGTGACGCTGTGCGCGGTATTCTCCCCAAGGGTGGCACGATCCTGGGATCTACCAACCGTGGGAATCCATTCGATTATGATATTAAGTCAGTTGACGGCGAAGAGCACACCTCAGATCTGTCCGACCGATGCATGGAGAACTTTGAATCCCTGGAGCTCGATGCCCTGATTGCGATCGGTGGCGATGGCACCATGCACATCGCGCAGAGATTCTTTGAGAAAGGTCTGCCAGTCGTAGGCGTACCTAAAACCATCGACAATGACCTCTTGGCTACGGACGTCACCTTCGGCTTCAACACCGCAGTAACCGTTGCTACTGAGGCTATTGACCGCCTCCATTCTACTGCGGAATCGCATCAACGCACCATGGTCCTGGAAGTGATGGGCCGTGACGCCGGCTGGATAGCTCTGGAAGCCGGAATCGCTGGCGGAGCTGACCTGATCCTGATCCCGGAAATCGCTTATGATCGGAAAGATGCCATGCGTTTCATCAAACGTCGCTACGCTCGTGGCAGCAACTTCTCGATCGCGGTCGTCGCAGAAGCTGCGCGTGAAGCCAATCAACAGAACACAGAAACTCAGAGACGACGCACCAGCGACACTCCTGGAACCTGGTTTGCTGAAATGGTTCGCCAGGACTTGGACGTTGAAGTGCGACTGACCATCCTCGGTCACCTGCAGCGAGGCGGAAGCCCTACCTGCATTGATCGTATGCTCGGAACACGGTTCGGCGTTCATGCCGCAGAGTTGGTTGCCGAAAAGGCCTTCGGAAGAATGGTCGCGCTGAATGGCACCCAAATTGTTGATGTGCCTATTCAGGATGCCATTGGCAAACAGAAATTCGTCAAACCGGACGGACAATTAGTGCGCACCGCTGAATCACTGGGGATTTACTGTGGCAGACCCCTCCAGTGGTGACAGGTTCTAGAAGTCTTTGCCTATATTCAAAAGAGCGCCATAGGGCGCTCTTTTCTCCTTAAAATGGAGTTCATTTGTGAGGAAACTTGATCAAACCGTGCTCATCCTCGTTGGTCCGACTGCGTCGGGTAAAACCGAGGTCGCGGTTCAACTCGCCCATCAACTGAACGGCGAGATCATCTCAGCTGACAGCCGACAAATTTATCGCTTCATGGACATCGGCACCGCTACACCAAACCTCTCAGAACGCAGAGGAATTCCCCACTACGGCTTCGATATTCTCAATCCTGATGAGAGCTTCAGCGCAGGAAGATTTGCCGCCATGGCACGAAAATGGGTTGAGGAGATTCATGGACACGGAAAATGTGCAATTATTGCCGGTGGATCAGGTCTTTACCTCAAGGGATTAATCGATGGATTCTACTCCGGGGAGGAAATCAAGGATGAGGAAATAAGGCACCGTCTGAACCAACGCGCAAACAATCTCGGAATACACGCTCTTTACGAAGAACTGCAAAAGATTGACCCTGACTATTGTGAGATAATCGTCCCCACCGACAGGCAACGTATCCTGCGAGCTCTGGAAGTCATTGAGGTGACTGGAAAACCTTTCAGCCTTTTGCATCAGAAAAAAAGAGACAACGCGCCCTGGAATGCACTCTGGTTCGGGATGGAGCTTCCTCGCGAATTGCTCTACGATCGGATTAACCTGCGTGTTACCCGTATGCTGGACATGGGTCTGCTGGCAGAAGTGCGCGATCTGCTCGACCGTGGGTTTGAAAACACATACACCATGAAGAGTGTGGGGTACGAGGAATCAGCGGCCTATCTGCGAGGTGAAATCGGATCAATAGATGAGATGATTGCCTTGATTCAGAAGAACACCAGACAATACGCGAAGCGGCAACTCACCTGGTTCCGTCCCAACGAGCGAATTCAATGGGTGAATGCTGAGAAGAAATCTGCCGTTCAGGTGGCCGAACAAATCAGGCTGGTGTATACGACTTCCTGAAAAAGACACACCCAAGCTGTGAACCCGGGCAGGGAGTTATAATCAGAGTATTCCTACTGTCAGCACATCTTCCAGATCACTCTTCCAGAGCTGACTCTATGGCACCGGCCATCACGTTATCCTGGAACAGAAGAACATCCAGATCCAGCAGAATCTTCACCGTTTCCTCAACACGTCCCAATCCAGAGATGAACTGGCTACTCGCGCCCATCTCCACGTTCGGCGGATCCTCGATCTGCTCATCGGATATCTCCATCACCTCCGCAACACGATCCACTATCAGACCGACAGAGGTCGAACGAATGTTGACCACGATGATACAAGTGCGATCGTCGTATTCACGGGTTGGCAGGCTGAAACGTGCGCGAACCTCAATCACCGGGATAACCTTGCCACGCAGATTGATCACACCACGCATAAATGGAGGGGTGTCAGGCAGTTCGGTGATCGGCTGAATTCCGACAATCTCTGTTACATATCGAATTTCAACCCCGTACTCCTCATTTTCCAGATTAAAGGTCAGGTAGCGATTCCCGAGAGTGTCCTCCGCTCCTTCTGCGAGCATACCTGTTTGAAGCTGCGTCTCAGACATGAAATCTCCCACGCTGATTAGTGATCAAAGTGTGTCACTACTTGTGAAAATGTTGGAACCCTGGCATGCATTCCAAGGAAGTGATAGCAATCTAATCATTATTTATACTAAATCAATCCCGAGGATCAGATTATTCCTCTTTTTGACTCGCCTGTCTCTCGCCCCAAAAAAAAAGAAGAGCCGGAAATATTTCCGACTCTTCTCGAATTCTTGACTATACTCAATGACTAGAAACGCACGTTCTCCTGGAAACCAGTTTTACTTAGCTTGTAATAGCCATGGTAAGCCGTGTCATAATACTCAAACACGATTTCTGTACGCTTCTCACCATCGACATAAACCACGCCTTCGCCTCGACCGTTCGAACGGATTGAAGCCTCGATCGATACGCCAAGTGTCGCCGTCTCAACCAAATCCGCACGTACCAGAACCGAAACACCGGAAACATCGAACTCACACTGAGGATTGTTTGGATCGGGATGGAGGTTGGTCATGGTACCGCCCCAGGCATTTGACATATTGGCATAGGATGCAATGTCGGTCGGAGCTTCCTGAGCCTGAACAAGACTCCGGTTCCAGAACATACTGCTACCTTCCAATGCACTCGGATTGCTGAAGTCATCCGTATACCATACAGAAACGGAATCGCCCATGGCGAATGATCCGCCATACGGATTCGCCTGGAAAACCAAATTCATGAGACTGATTTCAGCCGGAGCATACGCTGCGGTTTGCGAAACCGAACGGTCCAACGCTATCAGCTTATATTCAACATCCTGGTACGAACGGAACCACCAGTCAGAATTAAAAAGCTGTGCATCGTCGTCAGCTGGGATGTATGCGAACGGGTCGTTTGGATCACCAGAACCGTTCGGATCAAGCATAAACAAAGTAGACCATATATATGAACGGGAAGAAGGATCTACGTTCTGCCAGTAGTCGGGTTGATATTCGAGAAAGGTCAGACCTTCAACATTAGTCTCGAGAAAGCCTTTGGCTTCCTTGGTAGACTTATGCCAGGAATCCATCATCTGGATGAAGTTCAGAGCATAGTCCTGATCCTGAGCATAATCTTCAATGGAAAACAGTTCACTGGGGTCAAAATTACTCTCTTCATTACATCCAAGAGCTACGAATAAAAGCATCCCGCCCAACAACACGGCTATCACGCCGCGCAGCCAATGTGCCTGCGACATAGTATTCCTCATCACAAGTGCGTAATCGATTCCAGCCCGACATTTCAGGCCGGTGAATCGTAGAATATAAAGGCCGTCCACACCCCACACAAGCTGCACACTCCTGCATTTCGCAATAATCTGATTAAAATCCTCGTTATCACCGCCCACAGAGTGATGAATATTGCAATGCCCCGTACACATCAATTACGTTCGCCACTCCAATTAATTTTTTGTCAGTTTGCGTATCCGCTACGCTTGTGCTGGGTAGAAGCTCAGCCCTATACTATTGGTAGAGTGATAAGATAATAGCAAGAACTGCTCCGCATACACAGGCCATGGAAAGAACAGAGGTAAAGACCATGATTCGCGTACTCGCTTGTTTTGTCCTGTTTACCCTTTTCGCTGCTCCGGTCTTCGCTCAGGATACATTCAGCTGGGAACCATTACAATTGCTGGTTGCAGCGGATAATGATGATTTAGAATCGATTTTTGAAATCCTGATTACTAACACATCCGATCAGGATCGCACCTACACACTGGCGTTCCTCGATCTGCCGCAACCTGACTGGGATCCAGACCATTATACACGTGGATGGTGTACGCATGGCACATGCGCCTATTACGGTATCGCATCGGTAACCGACAGCCTCGCAGCAGGAGAGACCGACAGCGATTGCCACATCGCAATGGGTTGGGATGGTGAGATCTCAGACACCGTTATCGTAGTCAATACACGGGTGTTCGATCAGGAATTCCCCGACGATTATATTGATACAACTTTTATCCTGGTCATCGGTACCACTGATGTTGATGAGAACCAAAGTGGTCAACCAATGACCTACAGCCTCGCGCCGGTATATCCGAACCCGTTCAACGCTCAGACAACCATCAATTTCACGTTGCCAACTCCAGGTAATACGGTAGTCGCGTTGTTCGATGTCAACGGACGTCAGATCGCAACTCTGGCTGACGGTTTCTTCCAATCAGGCAACCACCAGTTGACACTCTCAGCGGATGATTTCGCAAGTGGGACGTACTTCCTGCGCATGCTCGCCGGAGAGCAGCAGTTCTCACAGCGGATGACGCTGGTGAAGTGAGTCGTGCGAGACTGGAGGATACAGGCCCGTGCTTGCTCGTCAAGCGCGGGTTATCCAAAGAGCAAAACCGAGATCCTTCGCTTCGCTCAGCGGATGACGCCCTTTTGTGACAGGCAGGGGACACTTTGAGACAATGTGTCCCTGCATCAACAATGTGTCCCTGCATCAACAATGTGTCCCCTGCATCAACAATGTGTCCCCGACATCAACAATGTGTCCCTGTTTTACGTATGTTCCCCAACCATGTCACTGATCACACTAAATAACATCAGCCGCAGCTTCGGCTCCCAGGACGTCCTAAGCGGGCTGAACCTCGATATCAACGCCGGAAAAGCGATTGGTCTCGTCGGACGTAACGGTTCCGGCAAAACCACCTTGCTGAAACTCATTGCCAAACTCGACCTTCCGAGCAGCGGTCACATGGTCGGCCAGCCAAATCTGCGCGTCTCATACCTCGCCCAGGACCCGAAATATCCCGCCGGACGAACTCTGTTCGACGAAGTCCGCGAAGGGCTGGCCGGAGTTGAAAAGATCGAGATCGAACTCCGTGAGTTGGAAGAGACCCTCGCCAATCCTGAATTGAAGAATGATTCGGATGCGTATCAGCGAGTGCTGGACCGTTACTCAAAAGCCCAAGAACGCTTTGAGATGGTAGACGGATACCGCCTTGACGGACGAGTTGAAGCAATCCTCGACGGGCTGGGGGTGGCACGTCGCGACTGGGGACGGGAAGCTGCCACATTCTCCGGCGGAGAGCGAAATATCATCGGGCTGGCACGTGTGCTGGTGCAGAAGCCGGACATCATGCTGCTCGACGAACCCGGCAACCATCTCGATTTTGAGGGACTGGACTGGCTGGAAGATGAGCTCAAACGTTTCGCCGGAGCAGTCCTACTGGTCAGCCACAACCGCTACCTGCTGGACAGTGTGACCCAGAGAACATGGGAATTACAGGACGGAAAAATCGAACAGTATTCGGGCAATTACTCGGCCTATCGTGCGGAAAAGATATTGCGGATGGCACGTGCTGCCTCTGACAAGAGACGTGCTGAACGAGAAGCCAATCGTCTCAGCTTCCAGATGCAGCGTCTGAAGAGCTGGGCGAGTGTATATGACAATCCCAAGCTCGCACGCACCGCCAAACGTTTTGAAAAGCGCATCGAGGATCTGCGTAATACCGATACCGGCCCCCGTGACGATACCCGTGGCATCGCCCTGCGTTTCGGTGGCGAACGAACCAAGGGCACAATCGCGGTGGATGTGCGTGGCTACACCCGTGGCTATGATGGTTCACCGCCACTGTTTGACAACGCCTGGTTCCGTATCGAACAAGGACAGCGCGCAGCGCTGGTTGGGCCAAACGGTACCGGAAAAACCACCTTCCTGCGGGATCTCTACTACACCGGAAAGTGGGAAAATGCGACCCTCCGGGTCGGCCCGTCCATGAAGATGGGCTATCTCTCGCAGATGGGAGATGAACTCAATCCGGACAACGATCTCATCCACGAATGCCTGCGATTGACCGGTTTGCGACGCAACGAAGCAGAATCACTGTTGCATCGGTTCCTCTTTAACCGTGATGATTTGAGCAAACCTGTGAATGTCCTCTCCGGCGGCGAACGTGTCCGTCTGCAGCTAGCCGCGCTGATGACCGGAAATTACAACTTCCTGCTGCTTGACGAACCGACCAACCACCTCGACGTGTTCAGCCGGGAAGCTGTTGAGGAGGCCCTGGAACAGTTCCCCGGAACATTGCTGATAGTAAGCCATGACCGCTACTTCCTCGACAAGCTAGCGGAAGATGTATTCTACCTTAATCACGCAGCGGTAGAAGAATTTGAAGGTAATTTCAGCGACTTCTGGCAGAATTGGACGACGCGTCGAGATGCCGACCAACTCGCCCGTCAACAAAAGAAACAGAAAGAGAAAGAACGCAGCCAGACACGTCGCGACAACATATTCAAACGGATGAAGTTCGATCCGATACGTTTCGCAGAGCTGGAAAAAGAGATCCACCATCTTGAAGATCAAATCAGTCGGCTGAGAGACGAGATTGAGCGGGAACGTGAGAAGGGCAACACCAAACGTGAACTGGCCAAACAGGAAAGACTCAACAAGACTCGTCACAAACTCGAGAAAGTGTACGAGGAGTGGTTTGCGCTGGGGGACAAGAAAAAGGGAACTGCTTAACCAGCTCTCCCGGCTAACAATCCTCTACTGGACTCAGTTTTTGCAATCACCTCTGCAATCCCTGCGCACTATGAAGTTCAGGCAACACATCCCCAACTCTCACTATTCAGGAATACCCTTGTTTCTTCACGAATTACGAAATTATTACAGCATTCCCCCACCACTCGGCATAAGAGGAATGGTTATTGCCCTTATAATTGCACTAGAGAAATTCATCAATGACACTCTCTGAAGATCACGCAATCTTTCTTCGGCTCGAAAATTATCATGTTCATGAAATGGAGGACTGAATGAAACTGCGGAACTACTCACTGCTTGCTGCCGTCTTGATACTTTGTTTCGTGTCCGTCAGCACCGCTCAAATCGAATGGATTCATCACACAATTTCCGATTCCTACCAAGGCGCACACAGCGTACGAGCTGTCGACATGGATGGCGATGGCGATTTGGACATCCTCTCCACCGGTTACGATGAGGGCTGTTCGATCTGGTATAATCAGGACGGTAACTTTTCACAAACAATAATCGATAGTAACTTCGGCATGGCACACGCCGAAGCAGCTGACATGGACAATGATGGCGACCTCGACATCGTCGCCGCATCCCAGTCGGACAACCTGCTGATCCTCTATACCAATGATTACGGCAGTTACGTTCGAACAATCATTGACGATCAATCCACCTTCATCTATCACCTCGACATTGAAGATGTTGACAACGACGGCCTGCTGGACATTGTCACCGCAAACCGATATGACAATGAAGTGCGTTTGTGGACACGTGTTAACGACGTCTGGACCGGACAAACCGTAAGCGACAATGTGGACGATCCGCGACGCGTGGAAATCGCAGACTTCAATCAGGATGGGTGGCCGGATATCATCGTCTCTGGATATGAGAGCGACAACATTCTGCTCTATCTCAATTCAGATTACGGTCAAACTTGGACAGAACAACTCGCCGCCGAAAACATCGACAAAGCCTTCGGTATCCTCGCTGCAGACATCGACGAGGATGGCGACCCCGACCTCCTGGCCACCTCTCACTCAACCGGTAATATCGGTTGGATCGAGAATGAACCACCCCAGAATTTTCGTCACCTGATCGATAACAGTTTCGTCGGCGCACGCGACATGGTATACGTTGATTTGAACGGCAACGGCATCAAAGACATAGTCGCCGTCAGCTATTATGAAGGTATTGGCTGGTGGTCAGAATTCTCAGGAGATTACACCTTCCACGAAGTCGATACCGAGGGTCACGGCGGTTCATCGCTGGATGTCGCTGATCTGGACGGTGACGGCGACATGGATATTGTCACCTGTGGATACAGTGATGACCTGCTGATTTGGTATGAACAGGCTGGGCAACCCGGTCCGGTAACAATCAATCTATTCCCCGAAGCTGATCCGATAATTATCCCACCGTCCGGCGGCACTATCATCTACGACATGATGCTGGTCAACAGCAGCAACCGTGTATTCTCAGCAGAATACAGCACCTATTTCCGTTTACCGAGCGGTAGTCTGTTTGGCCCGACCAGGATGAACGAAGCCACAATTATTCCATTCATGAACCAGACATTCAGCGGATTGAGCCAAGACATACCGGCCTCCGCACCACCCGGTGAATACGAGTTCATTGCCCATCTGCGATATGACGACGCAGTAACAATGGCATCGTTTGTGTTCCATAAACAGGGTGTCAACACTGGCGATGACTACAGCATGGACGATTGGATTGCAAGAGGCAATCTGATCAGTGACATCGTTGAGATCACTCCTGCTCCCGGAAGCTATGCGCTGCTGAGCGCTTACCCGAATCCTTTCAACCCAACCGTGCAGATACAGGTTGCCTTGCCACACACCTCACATCTGACCGTGACAGTGTATAACGCCAACGGGCAACTCGTCGCGCAGCTGGTGGATGGAATTGAATCCGCCGGAGAACATGACTACACTTTTGATGGTACAGAGTTGGCGAGCGGAGTATATTTTGTACACGCTGAAGTGCCGGATAAGTTGAGCGATATGAGAAAAGTTGTGCTGATGAAATAGGCGTGAGGTAAAGACAGGCCCGTGTTTGTTCGCGTCCGGTTATCCAGATAGCTCAGCTATGAGACATGCCCCTGTGACCCGCCGTCTTTTTGGCGGTTCGCAGGGATTCTCCAACTATAGTCCTGAGTTCTGAGAAAACAGACAGGCACATTGCAACTTGCGGATCAACCCTGTTATCGCCTGCGGCGGTAACAGGGGCATATTCATCGTCGGATTATCCACGACATGAATGTCGTGGGCATTTCAAACATCCTGAACCCCCTAATCCCTTGATTATCATTTCATCCTCAGCTATTTTCGCCGGGGGAACACAACGACGGGAATGAAACTGTAATGCGTACTCTTCGAGATGTGAACGCCGAGGAATGGGATCATCGCATCAAGACTGTTGAAGGACGCTACAAACTCGCCCACCGTTACCGTATCGCCATGCAGTGCATTGCTGACGCCCGCCCCGAACGCTGGCTTGATATCGGAGCTGGCAATGGGTTCCTCGCATCCGAGGTGCAAAAGTAGGGGGTCGGTCAATGTGTGAAGCGCGCTCATTCAGCAGTTGAACAATCCGCCTCGTTAGCTAATAATATCCCGCAGTGCCCACGATCATGATGTCCTGCCCAACCTTTGATTGTCAATGCTTGTCTCGGAATCAGTTTAAGCTCTGATACTTAAAACGGCACCTCACCTCACACGTTGATAGCTTTCTCATATACTCAATCCAGTCCATTAATAGTCCGATTGTGCGAGTATCACTCACTCGATTTCATTCCGTTAACTCGTGAAGGAGAATTCTACGATGAAGAATCTCATTGTCTGTTGTGATGGGACATGGAACACGCCCGGCATGGTACGTGATGGCGTTTGCGCACCAACTAACGTCACAAAATTCTACCAAGCTCTCGAAAAAAACGACGAGCAGATAGCCGAGTATTTCCCAGGCGTTGGAACTGAAGGCGGTTTCATTGAAAAGAAGCTCGGAGGTATGATCGGCAAAGGGCTGGAAGATTATATCAAGCAAGCCTATGAATGGCTGGGTCTCAATTATGAGGACGGAGACAAAATATTCCTGATCGGATTCAGCCGGGGTGCCTTCACCGCCCGCAGCTTGGCTGGCATGATCTCAACTGCCGGTCTGCTTGACCTCAGCCACCTGAAAGCATCAAAGCACCAGTATCTGAGAAGTGAGAGGGTGGACGAAGCATATGCAGATGGCTACAAGGATAACGGTTGCTCATATCAGAACACCGATTGGGCCCGAAATTACAATTTCCTCATTCCAAAGAAAACGCCCAAAGCGATACATTTCGTCGGTGTCTGGGACACTGTGGGAGCGCTGGGTATTCCCGATGATCTCGGCCTGCTCAACATGCTCGACGATGATGACAAATGGGGGTTTCACGATACCAACCTCGGTGCTGGTATTACCAACGCACGCCACGCGGTTGCCATTGACGAGATGCGTGCGAGCTTTACCGCAACCCTTTGGACTGATGTGGATAGCGATTCTCGGGTAAAGCAGGTGTGGTTCCCAGGAGGACACAGCGATATTGGAGGCGGAAACGCTCAGTCGGGCCTGGCTAACGCTGCGCTGAAGTGGATGGTCGATGAGGCTGGCAAGTTTGGACTGACATTTCAAGATCACCTGGTGAACTCGCACAAGCCGGATGCTGCTGACGCTATGCACCATGAGGTACATGGAATCTGGGACAAGCTGCGAACTCGCCCACGCAACATCCCGGAACCCATCGTGAGAGAGCAGGCTACGGTTTTTCACAACTCTGTATTTCAACGACAGAGCACATCCGAGTCAACTTCAGATCCCTATCGGCCGACCCATTTAATCAAAATAGATGAACAAACCCCCTGGGTTCATGTTTACGCCGAAACCAAGTGGAACAACACTGGAATCTACTTGGAGAAGGGTACTTACGAGTTTGAGGCTAAAGGACGGTGGCAGGATCAAGACCGTGAATGTGATCCCGATGGGCCCATCCGCAAAAAGTTCTCAGCGGGATACCTCATTGCCAATACCATCGGTCGTCTCGAGAATGGATACAAACGGATCAGTGGACAGGACCAGACGAACTTCCTATTCTCGAAACGATTTGAGGACGCCAAGTTCTTCTGCCTGATCGGAGCAATTGCGAATGATGGAAGGAAATCCGTCTTCGAAAACGGCAAGATCAAGGGGCGGAATCCCGGCAACGACGGAAGCCCGTATCCCCATGAACAGTTCAAGATCGGCTCTGCAGCGACCTATGTGGTTGAACGCCCCGGGTACCTCTATTGCTATGCTAACGATGTCCTGCAGAAATATGGGAACAACAACGGGCATGTGAAGATGAGGGTCAAGCGCATCGGCTGAGGTCGCTGGGATTATTCAACGAAATGACCGGGTCTCCAGGAAACCCGGTAAATTAGGGACAGACCCCTATTAATCGTGACAAAAGGTGCAATTAATAGGGGTCTGTCCCTAATTATTCCTAATTATTATTGATAACAAATAACATCAACACCGGGATCCTTCACTTCGTTCAGGATGACGTCTATGTCGGTCGGGATCCTTCATCGGGCAAGGCTGTCCCTTCAGCCCGGGCTTTCGACAAATCACGCAAATGCTTCAACACTTCGTCACGTTCGAGGGTCAATACATGCTTCACGATCTTATCGAACACCGTTTCCGCACCCTCGCGAGTGTTCAGAATGTGACCCTCCAAGATTTCCTCCTCGATCAGCGTCTTTATCAAGCCAATCTGAGGTGATTCTGGAAGCCCCGTTCGTTCCATGATCTCCTCGCCGCGAATGGGTGACTGGAACGCCTTGAGCGCGTCCTTCGCCTCGATTTCGTCCATGCGCGAGACCATGCCGTCGAAGGCATTCAGGTAACGCCTGACCTTCTTGTCATTGCCACTGGTGATGTCCGCACGACAGAGTGTTAGCAGATCATCAATCTCCTCGCCAGCCTGTACCACCAGCCGTCGGATAGCGCTGTCTGTTACGCCCTCATCCTGCAAATTCATCGGACGCATGTGGAGACGGACCAGCTTGGATGTCCGCTGAGTCAGATCCTCCGGCCATTGATAACCTCGGCCCATCCGGCTGACCATACGTTCGCCAACATGCTCATGACCGTGAAAAGTCCAGCCATGTCCCGGCTCGAAACGCTTGGTAGGTGGCTTACCGATGTCATGCATCAAGGCGGCGAAACGCAGGGAAACATCATCCGACTTCTCCGCCACCTTGTCCACGACCAGGAAGGTGTGCAAGAGGTTGTCTTTGTGCGCGTGACGGCCGACAGTATCAACACCGGATAATTCTTCTATTTCAGGGAAAATGGTACGTAGCGCACCGCATTCATGCAGAAGCATCAATCCGCGTGAAGGTGGATTCTCGGCCAGAATCTTGAAGAATTCGTCGTTGATACGTTCCCGGGCGACGATTTTCAACCGCTCAACCTCGGCACACATCCCATCCCAGGTCTTCCGGTCAATGCCGAAATCCAATCTCGCCGCGAAACGGACCGCACGGAGAATGCGCAGGGGATCATCCCGAAATGTCTGCTCAGGCTCCAGCGGCGTGCGCAATACACCAGCCTCAAGGTCTTCGCGACCGTTAAACGGGTCGATCACCTCATCCGGCTTGCGACAATCGATGGCCATGGCGTTGATGGTGAAATCACGCCGAGCCATATCCTCACCAAAAGGGGCCGGTTCAATGTCCGGATTGCGGCTGTCTTCGCGGTAGGATTCACGTCGCGAGGTGGCAAACTCGAGGCGGATGTCTTTTCGCACAAACGAGGCTGTGCCGAAGCGCTTGTAGATCGTCACCTTGCCCGATTTGCCGAGATACTTCGCGAAAGCGCGCGCGAAAGCAGGTCCATCGCCAAGGACGGAGAAGTCTATCTCATCGCGGAAATCCAAGCCGAGCAAACGGTCACGGATATACCCCCCGACCGCATAAACCTCCACCCCACGCTGCTCAGCGAGCTCACCAGCTTTGTTGATCAGATCCTGAACTATGGGATCAATCCTGGCCATCTCCGGCGAGCTTTTTCGCGGCATTTCGTTTGTATCGTTCAAAGCCATCATGGAAGGTACGGTAATCAGACCACACATCCTCGGTCAACGGTTGGCTCAGCCCCTCATCGGCATACTCGATAACAGCGGCCCAATCCTGCTGCTCGTTCGCGCAGAGTATCGCTCGGTTCAACGCTCCCAGCAAACGTCCCGTGTTCAACTGTGAACCGGATCGTATCGCCTCCAGATACATGTCATAACTATCACGCGCCTCGTCCCACTGTTCAGCGACAAAATATGCCTTGGCGTATGGTTCGAGCAGATGACGTGGATTGCTGAGCTGATCAAGCCACTCTTCACAAACGGTCACCGCTTCTTCAGGACGATCCATCTCAATCAAAGCCCATGCCAACGTTGTCACTGCGCCCGCCTGAGCCGGACAGAAAGTCGCCACAACCTGTCGTATATCCGCTATCGACTCCTCGCGATAGTCAGACACAAACGGCGTCCAGGCCAGAAATTTCAACGCGTTGCTCTTGAAAAATCTATATGCCGCAACTCCGAGCAGAGCGTCCATCCGGTCCGGATCGAGTTCCAAAGCTGCCTTCATCTCCCCGTAACCCTCATTCGCCGGACCGAGGGACTTCAAAACGTCGCCATCCATCTCATTCTCCCACTGCGCATCCAGCAGGAGGATTGTGCCCAACACGGCGTGAAGAGAGGCCCGACGTTCTGGAGTGGATTCCTCACCCTCCTGCTCCAGAGTCCATCGGAACGCTCGCGCAGCAGCCTTCAGATCGCTGTGAAATAAATTCTCCCGCTCCTCGACGTTGAAATCGATAGCGATGGTCAAGATTATAGTCGCCCGCATCACCCGCATCCACGGCTTCATTTGCGGGTCGTCCATCGCCTTCAAGGAATCGACCACCACGCGAGCGGCGACATAATCCTCCCGTGCCAACGCATCATGGAAGATGAGCAATGCCCCAACCGGCTCCGGCACAACGATAACCGAGTCAGCGGCAGTAGGCTTGTCAGATGCGGAGGCCACCGTAACGTTCATCACAGCCGCCCAACCGAGCACCGCCAAAACGAGGAAGGGTATCGCGAGCCAGATTCTATGCATGATCCGTTTCATGATGGTGAAGATAAAGCTCTCGGACGGCAGGTATGAGTTATGAGTTGTGAGGAAAAGACAATAAATGCTATCGTAGGTTGCTGGAGGCGGACTATTAGGACGCAATAATCAACAGCTCCTACGCACATATTCTCAGGAGGAGCCTAAAGAAGTACGTGGCAAACCCGAATAATTTAGAACTAAATGATGGCCATTGCGTCATTCTGAACGAAGTGAAGAATCTACTAGCCATTCACCTTAATGATGGTGCGTAGAACGCGATGATGTGTGCTTATTGTTTGTATTGTCTTTTGTTGCGCATCTACACTTACTTCTATGTATCATCTTACTCTATGCTCGTCAGCTAGATCCTTCACAAAAACGTTCAGGATGACTTCTTCACAACTCACAACTGATTTTTCTTTTCCTGTCTTTTTCTCATTCCTCATACCTCAAACCTGCTTCACCAATCAATCCAACCGTCCTGGGACGTCCCAGCGGAAACGTGCCAAACCGACATCAGTACCCATCCAGATCACTTTCCCTTCACCGTGCACCTCATACACCACATTCCCCGGCAAACCGTCTTTGCTGGTGTAGAGGATGGCGTCACCTTGCGTCGGATCATACTTTACCAGTCCACGGTCGGTACCCAGCCAGAAATAGCCGCCATGATAATCGATGTCGAAAACGTAGCCTTCATCCCAGAGATTGTTGAACGCCTGCTTCCACTCACCCTTGGGCGTGCGCCAGGCGATTCCCTGACGGTCGCCGATGGCGATGTATCCACGTTCCGCCCACAACGCCATCGGATCGGAACCCGCGCCTATCGTCGTCGGAACATCTATCTCAGTCCATGATTTACCATGCTCGTGCATCATCAGGAAGCCGGGTCCGGAAGCATACAAGGTGTCTTCATACGCCGCGAGCTGATTCCACATCCGAAGCGCTGCATCCGGTTCCTTTTCCTTGTCAGGACGTATCACCTGGCCAGTTTCCTTAACGATGAATGCCAGGCCATGCAGGGTCGCGATCCAAGCCCCATTCTTCATCGGCTGGACATCGCTGATCCGTTCACTGGGCAACTTATCAGTCTTGCGAAGATAGCGGAATACCTCACCATTTCCGTACATCAGACCTTTATTTGTAGCAATCCATAATGTACCATCTTGATCAACTGTCATAGACTGTACATCACCAGGCTCCAACCCCCATACGATTCTGGGATCAAAGAACTGCCAGCGGTTGTCATCCTTACGGTCCATCTTCCACAACCAGCCACCGTCATTGTCCATCGTCCCGGCTGACCAGATGACGCTGTCAGTCACCACCAAACCGGGCGAGGGACCGGCACCCTGCGGATATAAATCCAATACCGGCGAATACTTGTCCAGCAGACCGATCCCATAGCCCGTCCACGCGTACAAATCCTTTCGCCACGGTGTACTGACACCGCCAGCATAATCCCATTCCTGGTTTCGGTAGTGTAAGGATTGATCGTCGAGGTGCACGACATACTGGTAAGGCTCGATCAGCCCCGGTTCCGGATCAATTATAGTCAATGGATCTCGGTTAAGACGTTCGAGTGTGGACTCTTGCGGCGTTCGATATTCCCAGTAATGCGAAGTGTTGTCACGATAAACCCAGCCATCCTTCAGCTCAATCCAGACATCCTGAGTCAGAGGATCTTCCTTGATCTGGAGAGGATTCGTGAGGAAGATGGCTTCCTCCAACGGTCCGGGTACGCTGAACCACGGGTTCTTCCATCGCTCATCAACACGATTCCAGCGAAGAATGCCGTTCGTGGTGGCGAAGTAGACAGTGTTCTTGCCCACTTCAAAAGCTGTGTAAGTACGGGAATCCGGCCATGCGACCCAGTCGCCCTCCTCAAATCGACGGCGAGCTTGCGCGTCCGGGACGAGGAATAACATGATCAGAAATAGTGAGACAATAGTGAAGGGAACACGAATAACTCTGGATCTGATTGGTGATTTCAACGATGAAAAACCGGGAGCAGAGTCGATATGCACGATCATCATCCAAGGTTCGTTATTGTCCGGCAGGAATAAGCTGACCTGTAGAATATACGCGGAAAGAAGGGGGAAGTTGCGTTAGCAGGTTATAGAGCGGCAGCAATTGCGGCCGCATATTCACCATCATGGGTGATCGAAATCGAAAACGTCGGGTTGTTGTGACGAGCTGCGGCGGCCTCCGTCAGCCGGACGAGAGGCGCACCTTTTGTATCGTGAAGAATCTCCACCTCGCGAAAGGATAGCTCCTCGCCAAATCCACAGCCCAGCGCTTTGGCCACCGCTTCCTTGGCGGCCCAACGTCCGGCCAGACGCTGCGCCCGGGTCGGTCCAAAGGGGATCTGCGCGATCTCATCCGGAGTGAAGATGCGGGCAACCAGGGAATCACCCACTTCAACGTGAGATTCAAACCGCGACACCCGCACAATATCAAGGCCGACTTTCATGGGAACAGTCATTCCACTTTCACCCGTCCTTCGAGGGCACGGGTTAACGTTAGATCGTCCGCGTTTTCCAGATCCGCACCGACCGGAATCCCCCGCGCGATCCGAGTCACCTTCACCCCATGAGGTTGCAATACCCGCGAAAGATAGAAAGCGGTTTGTTCACCCTCAGGAGTTGGATTTGTCGCCACAATCACTTCCTCCACCCCCTCAGGTTTCAGACGCGCCACCAGCCCAGCAACGTCTATATCCTCCGGCCCAGTCCCCTCCAACGGCGCGAGAACTCCGCCCAGAACGTGGTACTTGCCTGGGAAAACGCCGCCCTTCTCAAGGGCGATCACATCCGTCGGCTGTTCAACCACGCAGATGACTTTGCTCGACCGTTTCGTGTCAAGGCAAATGTGGCAGGGGTCGGTGTCAGAGATGAAACCGCAGGTGGAGCAAATGCGCACTTTGTCCTTGACGTCTATCACCGCACGCGCCAACCGGGCGACATCCTCCCGTTCGGATTTGAGCAGGTACATCGCCATGCGCAACGCTGACTTTTTGCCCACGCCAGGCATTCTGGATAGTTCAGCCTGCAACGCTAGTACGGCTGGTGGTAGAGATGAGGTCATACATCCTCGATATTTTACTGTGCATGCCCACGACATTCATGTCGTGGAAGATCAACATTCGGATTATCCCTACTTGACAAGCAAGTCGGGGCAAACATGTTTCAACGGTGGATAAACCGCGCTGATATAGGCCCGTGTTTGCTTGCAAACGCGGGTTATCCGAAGGTCAGACTATTTGATCAGCCGCGCTTGCAAGCAAGCACGGGCCTGTAACCTCATACCAGGTTGTCTTTTCTATCTTTTGCTCACATCTCAGAGCTCATCGCTCACAGCTGCCTCTCAGAATCCCATCCCAGGCGGCAACATGTTCGACATGGGACCGGTGACTTTCGCCATGTGCTCGTTGGCAGCTTCCCCAGCCTTGCGCAACGCTTCGTTCGTAGCAGCCAGAACCAGATCTTCAAGCATCTCGATATCGTCCGAATCGACAGCGTCCGGCTTGATCTCGATGGACAGCAGTTCCTGCTTGCCATTTACGGAAACAGTCACCATGCCCCCGCCACTGCTGGCGCTGACCTCCATATCGGCGAGCTCTTCCTGAGCACGCGCCATGTTTTCCTGCATCTTCTTGGCCTGCTTCATCAAGCCGGCCATATTTCCACCCATGTTCTTCATCGTCTACACTCCTGATGTTCATGATACCAGGTTATCGGAAACTATATCTATTTCAATGAAAAGCGTTCAATCATCTCGTTCCAGACAGGATTTTTCTGCCGGATCTCGTCAAATGCTTCCCGTCGTTTATCACTCTCACTGAGCGGTTTCGGAGGACGCTGCTGATCTGAAACAGTCCCCTTTTTCACAACTACTCGAGCTGGCTCTCCGAAATGAGAACGGAATCCTCGCGCGATCACGTCACGATGCTTGAACACATTTTCGTACTCAAAGTTGCACGAAGGATCAAAGGTTATCTCCAGCGCTCCGTCCTCAAAGCCGGTCGGAGCCCCGTTCTCCAGATGCGCGCCCAGCAGACGTTTGCTGTCTTCCACCGTATCGCAGAACGCGAACCAGGCTGTCCGAATATCAGAAAGTGACAGGCTGACAGGTTCTTCAGTTGTCAGATCATCATCGAGCTCAACGTTTTCACCGCCGACTGGGTCAGGCTCAGATTCAGGCTGCTGTTCTGTGAACTCCGTCCCTAAGGGAGCGTCAGATGCCACTGGTTCGAGTACTGGCGCAGGTTCTTCCACAGGCTCAGGATCAGAGACGCTCTCCTGCGTCGCTTCGCTGACTTGGGGTTCAGATTTTGTTTCAGCTTGAGGTTCGGGTTCACCTTCAGCTGCGGGTTCCGGCTCGATACTGGAAACTTGTTCAACGTTCGCCGCTGACGTTTCAGGCGATGTCGCTACTGATGAAGATCCGTCCCCGGATGAGGCGACTTCAGTTTTTTTTTCCTGACTTGCGGGTGAATCCGGTCGCACGCGTGGTTTGCGGAATGAATCAGGTTCTACGCCCAGACGTTGCAACAACGCTCCCACCTCAATCGCCCGGTCCATCTTGCATATCCTCACCAGCAACAGTTCGAGACGAAGCACCGAGTCGAGAGCGTCACGCAGCAGATCCTCC
>CAJVXH010000049.1 GCA_913009835.1 uncultured bacterium | reverse complement strand
GCGTCTGTTTGCCGAACGGAATGAAGAAGATCCAGCTTATCAAACGGTCTGTGCAAGTCGCAACAGATTGCGAAGTTCGATCTTTCCTTCACTTCGTTCAGGACATGCTTCAAACGCGGATGGTAAAAGACTCCATCCTCGTTTTCAGAATGACACACATAGCGTTGAACTTTTGAGAATGACTATACTAACTAAATTGCTATATCTGTCCATCAGACTCTGACGTCTGACAATACTGATCTCTTTTAGTGGGATTCTTTTGACAATACCCATATATTAACGATTAGAGGTTAGTTCACCGTGGAACGGCTTCCGCATAGGGCGATCGCTTCATTTCTTGAAGATTTTAAGCTAGCTCAGTTCACTTTATTCCAAAGCATTACTCTCCACCCTTGCCCTCAATCGAGGAATGCAATCACGATTTACCAGCGATAGGAGTTATATTCGGTTTTCACCAGAAAATCGATTCAGAACTCACCTGTCGAGCACTTTAGCAAGACCTGTCGAGAGGTAGTGCTCGATTTCATTCTGTTTCCCCCTGGATCAGTCCGGTTCATTACGTATTTTGGTTCAGAACCTGCAGGCAAGAGAGACTGTAAGAATCACTACTTTGGGGCAATACCTCACATGTAATCATGCTAGAAAACCAGGGTCAACTCTCTACTCTGGTCTTGTAGTAGATTGGAGAAAAACCATGAAAGCATTAATCTATTGCGAAGATGAATTTGGAAAGATAGATGGTAAGGTTGCGAACGGGCTGGCCAGACATTCGGATAAGTATAAGATTCTCGGAATTATTGATAGTACCAAGGCCGGTCTCGATGCTGGAGAATTCCTTGATGGAGTAAAAAATGGAATTCCGATATTCCGAAATAGCGAAGATGCCATCAATACTCTGGGCTTTATCCCGGATTACTTCATCTATGGCATTGCGGCGATCACGGCATTTCTTGATCATTATGATAGAGGGATAATCTTTTCAGCAATGAAGCAAGGGATGAATATTATAAACGGTCTGCCCGAATTCTTCACTGAGGATAAAGAATTTATCCTAAAGGCAAACGAATATGGCGTCCAAATCTATGATATGAGAAAAGCACCGATGAGGAAGCATTTACATAATTTCTCGGGACGTATTCATGAGGTTAAAACTCCAGTAATAGCGGTGTTTGGTACTGATTGCGCTGTTGGCAAAAGAACAACCGCGGTTGAACTCGTTGATGCATTGAAACAAGCGGGACTGAATGTCGCATTTATTGCAACCGGTCAGACTGGTTTGCTTCAGGGCGCAAAGTATGGTGTTGTTGTGGACGTTTTAAGTTCGGGATTTGCAAGTGGAGAAGTTGAAAATGCAATTCTAAATGCATATAAAGGAGATATCCCTGATATTATTATTGTAGAAGGTCAAGGTGCTCTGAGTCATCCGGCCTATACATCCTCGCACGCAATTGTCAGAGGGTCTGTACCCGATGCGTTTATATTACAGCACCCGCCTGGAAGAAAGAATCATTGTGACTATCCTGACCTACCCATGCCCACACTTGAAAGTGAGATTCAATTGATAGAAGTATTCTCAAAATCGAAAGTAATTGCCATCACAATAAACCATGAAGACATGACTGATGTTCAAGTAAGAGACACGATTGATGAGTATGAATCCAGATATGAACTACCGACAACAGATGTTTTAAAGTTTGGCTGCGATAAACTAGTCGAAACCCTATTCAAGGTGTTTCCGGAACTGCAAAAAGGAAAATCCACCTGATGTTGACGCCAAGAATTGAAATGGACCTTGATAAAATTGCCCATAATGCTAAAGCGTTAAAGAACTTATATGGTTCTAAAGGCATCGATGTTATCGGGGTGACAAAGGTGGTTTGCGGAAACTCTTCTATTGCTAATGTTTTGGTGAAAAGTGGAATTGACATTTTGGCAGATTCAAGGATAGAAAATATCAAAAAAATGCGTAACGCTGGTGTACAGGCACAGTTTCTCCTACTAAGAACCCCCTGCTTGAACCAGGCTGAAACCGTGGTGAAATATGCTGACATGAGTCTTAATACCGAACTTGCCGTCATTAAAAGACTCTCAAAATTTGCCATTGATTACGATCGTACCCATAAAGTTATTTTAATGGTAGAATTGGGAGATTTGAGAGAAGGATTGATGCCATCAGATATAGATAGTACCGTTGAGCAGGTATTGGAGCTTGCACACATTAAGCTTATTGGAATCGGGACAAACCTGGCCTGTTTTGGAGGCGTCAAACCCGATGAGGAAAAAATGAGGCATTTGTCTTCAATCACAAGAGAAGTTGAAGACAAATTCGGGTTGAATTTGGAGTTTGTTACTGGCGGCAACTCGGCAAATTATGACTGGTTTGCATCCACACAAGATGTCGGAAGAATCAATAATTTGAGGTTGGGTGAATCAATATATTTAGGATGTGAAACCCTCAATAGGAAACCAATCCCCGGGCTGTACACGGATGCGTTTACACTGATATCAGAGGTTATTGAAGCAAAAATAAAGCCATCCGTACCATATGGTGCGATAGGCCAGGATGCATTTGGAAATGTTCCTGAATTTCAAGATCGTGGGCAGATACGACGGGCCCTTCTGGGTGTTGGACTACAGGATGTTCTAGCGTCTGGGCTGACTCCCAGAATAGATGTCGATAT
Source organism: uncultured bacterium (assembly GCA_913009835.1). Classification (GTDB taxonomy): domain Bacteria; phylum Electryoneota; class Electryoneia; order Electryoneales; family Electryoneaceae; genus BMS3BBIN04. The sequence goes on along the minus strand of CAJVXH010000049.1, from coordinate 19,724 downwards.
CCTTGGAGCCAGCAGTGACCATATCATAATAGACACAAAGGGTATTGACCTGGAGGTGGGAGACGAAATAGAATTTGATCTGAACTACGGAGCATTGCTTTCAGCGATGACCTCTCCATACGTAAACAAAATATCAAGTGACCGAGTGGGTGCTCAAGAATACTGCGAAATGGTGGAATTGAAATATCGCCGTCATGTGCGGAAACTACCAACAATCACGATCAAAGAAGACGGATCGTCATTAATTAGCCTGAAAACTTCAGGGTTCAATTTAATATATGAGCCGTCAATTAAAAAAGATTACAAATATATGGTTAGAGAAGCTGTTTTTGATAAAATTGGACGGATAAGCAAACGTTTGGATGAGGCAAACAAAACACTAATAATTCGCTCTGTATGGAGATCGTTTGATCATCAACGACTTCTATGGGAAAAAAGGGTAGAATCTCTGAAGGAAGAATATCCCAAAAGGGAATTGGAAGAAATTGAAGAGCTCGTTTCATACTTCATTGCCCCCCCAAGTAAATCCACTCATTCAACGGGAGGAGCTGTTGATGCTCTAATATATGATTTGAAACATGATTGCGTTATGCGCTTTGGAACAAATGATGGACTTAAAATCAACCTTAATGATAAATGTTACCCGTATCATCCTTATATCACCCCTGAAGCTAAGAAGAATCGGAAATTACTTATCGGTCTTTTTGAAGAAGAAGATTTTGTGGTCGATATAAAAGAGTACTGGCATTTTGATTATGGAAATATTGCCTGGGCCATGGAAAAAGAGAAAGACCACGCCATATATGGCATCATTGAAGCATGAACAATTCATTTGCCATAGTAAATAGCTAGCACTGCTGCTGAAGAACACCTTGTACGCCGAAGAGTTGCATCATCATCGCGAGTAACTGGGAGCAGGGGCGGAACAACAGGGGGGTCGGCGGAAAGATCCGGTAGCGGCAACCAGTGGCCTTGACAGAATCATACTCTGCCAGTTCAGAGTAGGAGGGCCATGACGGATCAAATTCAGGAAAAAAAGTCCTGTTCACCCAACTGTCATCAAATTGTGGTAGACATTCGTAGATTGAAGGGTAGATTTTCAGATCATCGCCCGTTGGGGGATTGATTCCAGAAAAATCTTCCTTCAGCCCAAAAAGCCCAATCCCGTTGTGATGACCCTCCGCATATAGCCTCCTCTTCTTTCATTGCTTTGAGGATAGTACTTCCGACGCCTGCCCATTTCCGATTTACCCCAAGTTGATTTAATATAACCAGCGCGCTCTAGTTGATGTAACAATGGGTAATGCACTATTTATTGTTAACGGTCTATTCACTGTCAAGATATGTGTATCGACGCCATAGGAATTGATACCAATATCAGAGCAGCCCCTCTATACGAAGCGCTGTTAGGTCAGAGTTTCTGACATCGGGCAAGAGTGACCAACGGAATCTAGAACATGCCGTTATCGTGAGCGGATTTGTCAGGTACGATCTGGAGAACGTCCCAGTGCTCGACAATCTTCCCATCGGCGTCAAAGCGAAAGATGTCCATTCCCGCGTAATCATGGTCCCCGGGCCATTGTTGATGGCAATGAAGTACTACCAGGTCGCCATCAGCGAGGGAACGTATGAAATCTACGCGCTTGTCAGGGTATTCCGCGGCCATTTTTTCGAAGTAGTCGATAAATGCTTGCTTGCCATCAGCAACTTCGGGGTTGTGTTGAATGTAGATTTTGCCCACGAACTGTTCGACCGCTTCGCGGGGGCGGCATTGGTTGAACATCAGATCATAGAACGCCATCGCGTTCTGTCTGTTTTCGTCTGTTGTGTTCGCCATTACGACTCCTGACAATTACATCACCACGGCTGCTGTTGTGTTGCAGAGATAAACTGCTTACGAAGAAGACTTATGAGCTTGATAGTGCTGAACTCTGTCGTGACTACGCACAGGTATCGTGGAATACTGGATTAGAACCTGAATCCAAAATGGAGTCCCGGCTCAACAGGAAATAGTCTGGCGGGCCATCTTCTATTTCCTCGAATTCTGCTGGAAAGTTCGTGTTCACCGGCCAATAGTTGAAGGCGAGTGAAGGTTCTATGAACCAGCGATGCTCAAAGAATTCAAAGCGGTATCCTACACAAAGCTGAAGATACAACTGAAAACCATTCTGAGTTATCTCATCCTCTGAATCAAGGAACATCTCCCTCTGCGAAATTACTCACAATGAAAACAGAGCTGCCTACAGAGTGTCCGTGAATAAGAACCTGCTCGTCCATTTATGATGATACAGAATCAGTCTGGTTGATATCTTGGGCGAATGCGAACGCGATACTCACGCAAGAGATCATTGCTACCAGCGCAGTCCTAAGCTTCATCACATATTCCCCCAGTTTTGTTTGAGAGATGGCGCAAAATAACGCCCACAAATCTTGTGGGCGTTGTTGGCTCCCCAGCACGGACTTGAACCGCGAACCTGATGATTAACAGTCTCCGAAACCTCATTCACCGCAACACTCAGCAATCGTAAGCAGTAATGATAACAACACTATAAGTGTTACGCTGGTTTGTGGTTACACGTCATTTATTATCCTGAGTGCACCTCATTTGCACCAATTGTGCTGGGCTGAAACCCGCATGTCACGGACGATAGAGATGATTTCATGAGTGTAAATCGCTCCTCGCCAGCCATGACGCGAATACAAGCTCTCTAATGCCCAATCTCCTCGAATTTGCTACGTCCAAGAGTGCGTTCTACTGTCTGAGGGTATCTGTGGAACGAATACCACCGTTCTGGAAGAATAAGCTCGTTAGGGTGTAGTGACTCTAGAGTTTTGGATATCTAGTTCATCCCATCTAGGCAAGTTTTCAGTTCTAAGGATGTTGCTTACACACTTCATGGTTAATAGCTTGCGTCCAATCGAATGAAACATTGAACAGGGGAAGGTCTATGGCAACAGATAAGCAGGACGCAAGCGACCTCTTCATTGTTGACAATAGCGACAGCGACTGGAAGGTCATGTCTTACCTGGCCGATTGGTGCGAATTCTCTTCAGCGATGGATATTGCAACAGGTTATTTCGAGATTGGTGCTCTGCTTGGACTCGAGGAAAAATGGCAGGAAGTTGATAAAATCAGAATCCTCTTTGGTGATGAAGTTACGAAAAGAACTAAGAGGATCATAGGTGGACCCCATCAGTTGGACAGATGAGTTGAGATTTTAAGTGATAAATCCGTCCCGTTTCATGCTGCCTTTTGTGTCGTTTTCAAGTCGTAGACTTGGGCCGGTGTTCGGCTGTTCAATGCCTGATGTGGACGCTGGTTGTTGTAGAACGCAAGATAGCATCCGATCCCCGCTTCCGCCTCACGCATCGTCGCGTAGCACCTCAGGTACACATCCTCGTATTTCAGTGATCGCCACAACCGTTCGATGAACCGGTTGTCCAGCCAACGTCCCTTGCCATCCATGCTGATTTTCACGTGCGCCGTTTTCAGACACGAGGTGAACACATCGCTCGTAAACTGCGAGCCCTGGTCGGTGTTGAAGATCTCAGGTGGACCGTATTTCGCCAAGGCTTCGTCCAACGCATCGATGCAAAACTGCGTGTCGAGGGTGTTGCTGAAACGCCACGACAGCACCTTTCGGCTGTACCAATGGCAAGGCGATTCAGGATGTGGATGACCGAATCCACGACATCTGCGTCGAGGGTCAACCTCAGCCGATCACGCCACTTGGGCGCTGAGCCTGACAGGGTTGCCGCTACCGGATCTTTCCGCCGACCCCCCTGTTGTTCCGCCCCTGCTCCCAGTTACTCGCGATGATGATGCAACTCTTCGGCGTACAAGGTGTTCTTCAGCAGCAGTGCGACTGTCATCGGTCCGACACCGCCAGGGACAGGCGTAATGGCAGAAGTCTTCGGCCTAACCTCGTTGTAATCCACATCTCCGACCAGACGATATCCACGTCTCGCCAACGCATCGTCCACCCGGTTGATTCCAACATCGATCACCACCGCGCCCTCTTTTACCATGTCACCTTTTACGAAATGTGGCTGTCCAATCGCGGCGATCAGAATATCAGCACGGCGGGTCTGTTCGGCCATGTTGATTGTACGGCTGTGGCAGACAGTGACTGTCGCATTTGCACCTTTGGCTTTGCGCATGAGCAGCAGCGCCATCGGCATCCCGACCAGGTGCGATCTTCCCAATACAACCACTTGTTTCCCGGATGGATCAACGTTGTAACGCTTCAGCAGTTCCATCACTCCCGATGGTGTGCAGGGGACGAATCGCGGCTGGTTCAACGCCAGCAATCCGACGTTTTCCGGGTGGAAACCGTCCACGTCCTTCATTGGGTCAATGGCTCGAACGACCTCGTTTTCGTCCAGTCCATTAGGCAAGGGGGATTGAACCAGCAGTCCGTTGAACCTGTCGTCTTCATTGATCTCACGCACTCTCGCGAGCAGATCGCTCTGAGTTGTGTCCGCGGGCATACGCTCGATCAGGGATGCCATCCCCGTCTCCTCACAGGCCTTTTTCTTCATGTTGACGTAGACCTTAGAGGCAGGATCGTCACCCACCACTATTACTGCCAAACCAGGCTGTCTACCTTGCTTAGCGCGTTTTGCGACCTCTACTTTTATCTCCGCGCGAATGTCCGCCGCAACGGCTTTTCCATCAATTATCACTTCGCCATTCATGGACGTATCTCCTGTCTCAAGTCACGCGCGAATGAGCGTGAATAGAGGTGAAAAACCATGTAGTCAAACACGCGCGACGGCCAGGGAAACTGACGGCAGCGAACAACCCAATGATGCACAAAATCATACACTGGATCATTGCATACAAGCCTCAGGAGCAGAGGTTGCAGCACTCCCTCGATGAATCCCGAGTAAATGTTGAAACGCAATTTGCTCAGCGACAGTTTCCATTCCAGATCAGGGTGTTTGTGCAGCAAACGCGGAACGCTCTGCTCACCGAATTCACGGTAACGTTCTGCCTGTTTCGCCCATGTCATCTGATGATCGTGAAATGCGCGCGCCCGCGGTTCGTAATGGAAGACAGCTCCTGCTTTCTCCAGACGGATCGCGAATTCCAGATCCTCCCCTCCCCACCCCTGGAAGGTCTCGTCGAAGCCGCCGACCACTTCAGCAAATCTACGTGGGAACGCACAATTTCCGCTGGTGAAATACCGTCCGGGGATTCGTGTTCCGGGTACGTGCTTATGTGCGCCGCGAGTGTGAACATATCGTTGGAAAGCATCCAGCTCGAGGTCTGGGTCGGGATCATACCTCCCGGCAATCACCCCTTGAGTCTTCAATACTCCACGCACCAGCATCTCCAGCCACACGCAAACCGGTTCCATATCACTGTCGATGAAGGCTACGATATCCCCCGTCGCCCCTTGAAGAGCGTGGTTGCGAGCTTTTGCACGGCCTTCGTTTTGCGGCAGACGCGTTCCCAGGATCTCAAACTTTTCGTCCGGTGAATCAAACCATTCAGGCGGGTCTTCCGGGCTGCCATCGTCAATGACAATCCAATTGAACTTGTCGGATGGGTAGCTCTGTTTGGCCAAGGCATCTTTAAGTCGGTTGAGGCTGTGGTTGGCCCCATGATGGATGGTGAGTACACTGACGGTGGGCGCATCTCGCAACACGGGGACCCCGAGTTAAAGTTCGACGGCTCGAAGCAGTTCTGCGGCCTGTTCCGGGGGTGTGCTATTGATGTGGAAACCTGTGCCAAACTCGAATCCGGCGAGATTTCCCAGGCGTGGCAAAATCATCATCCGCCAGTGCCAGTCCATTTCCAGAGTTGACCATTGTGCCGGACGTGGATCAACGGTGTCCGAATTTGGGGCGGAAACGAGAGTGAAGTTGTATGGTGGATCCTCGAGAGCTGCCTTCACTCGAGTTAATACATCACGCAACAGGAACATGAACTCACGGATGTCACTGTCGGTCATGCGGCGAAAATCGTGCTGATGATGGCGCGGAATTATCCAGGTTTCAAAGTTGAATCTGCTGGCATAGGGACAGAATGCGACAAACCTCTCGCTCTCCTGAACTATCCTCTCCCGCTGCTGCAACTCTTGAGCGAGCATATCGCAAATGAGGCATCGTTCCTTGGCTTTATAGTGGTCTCTTGCCGCCTGTAATTCCATCGCAACCTGTAGTGGAGTCACGGTCATGGCAGCGATTTGAGTGTGAGGATGAGACAAACTGGCGCCAGCCGCTTTTCCATGATTGCGGAACAGGATGGCATATTTGAGCCGACGGTCGCGAAACAGGTCAATGATCCGATCCCGGTACACGGTACCTAGCAGGTACACGTGCTCGTCGTCCAACTGAGGGATGTCAACCAGCTGATCCGGTGTTTCTATCACTAACTCATGGGCGCCGACGCCGTTCATGGCGTCATAGACACCATTCCCACGTCGATCCAGATTTCCTTCGACACGGAAGGCTGGATACTTGTTCGGCACCACGCGGATTTTCCAACCAGGCTTGTTCTTCTCCGTACCGGGATCACGGATTGCCATGATCTCTGGCGTTGTATGCTCTTCGTGACCTTCGGCGAATGGGTCGAATCCGTCAATGTCCTCATCAGCTCGACGGTAATCCGTCGGGCGAATACCTCGCTCCGGGGCGATAATTACCCATCGTCTCTGGAGCGGATCATGTCGCATTTCAGCATGCATACGGGATCAGGCCCACATGTTGATGTCGAGGTCAGCAAACAACGGGTCACGCTTGCAAATGGAGTAGTATCGCGCCCAGGAATTCTGGTCAATATCCTCTTCCGCAACAAATTCTTCAATCATCTTGCGGATGAACTCAAAATCGTCCGAGTGCAACCTCAGACGCATCTCCGCATAATCAGCCGCCGCAATAGTGCTGATGAGGAACTGCCAGTCGCTGGATTCCAGAAGCAGCAGCTCACGGCCCAATTGTTGAAGCATTTCCTTGAGTTGGCCGGATGCCTCAGGGTAACGACGTGCAAGATCGGTCATGTGTTTTTCAGCTGAATGGAGCAGTTTCCAGCTCCAGGCAGTGTCATCATTCAACCAGATATAGTGATGGCCGCCTTCACCCCAGGAGCCTTCCGGAAGGGTGATGACTGGCGCGTCGGTGGCGTTTTCAATGAGCTCAGAACCGTGAGCGGATTGTAACGCCTCGCCATCCGCAACGTGCGTCAAGATCTTCTCTATAAACCGTGGTCCTTCAAACCACCAGTGACCGAATAACTCAGTGTCGAACGGGCTGACCACAAAACGATCTTCTTTCGGCAGATTTACTTCAGAGATTGTTTTCTGTAACAGGTCATAGAAATGGTCGGCGTTCTCGTTCAAACGACCTTCTGTGTTTGCGGGGACATACTCCTGCTTGTCACCGAGATCCGCCTTCGAGCTGGTCACCCGCCAATACCTGTGACCTCCCGGGAAGTGTTTCTTGTGAAAATCGAGGTAGTTGCCATCGCCGGGATAACCGTATTCGCCGGACCACACCTGAAGCGACGTTTTTACGTCACGAGTCAGGATCCCAACCGGTTCACCCTTGCCCTCACCGACAGTCGATTCGAGGAAATAGGCGCGATAGGGTTCGCGCTCTTGTTCGGATGCGTATTTCCGGGCCTGTTCGTTTTCAGCTTGATTCCACAGTTTGCGCAGTCCCTCAAACCGATCCAGGTACGTCCCAACCGCTTTTCCACCCTGTAACAAGTGAGAATCCACGATGAAGTAGCGAAGCCCATGCTTCTGTAGAAATTCTTCCACACCCTTGCGGTCAAATCCTTCGTCATCAGGATCAACGGGACTTTTCCAGTGATATGCCGGACGGTAGGCGCATTCTGGCAGCCAGATCCCCTTGGGATCACGTCCGAAATGTTTGCGATATGATTTAACTGCCAGTTCGATCTGCGCGTTCACGGCTTCATCGGTACCCAATAGCGGCAGATATCCATGCGTCGCGCCGCAGGTGATGATCTCGATAACGCCGGCATCCTGCAGTTCGCGGAATCCGTTGATGATGTCCTGCTTGAGCTCGACGTTGAAATCGGATTCAGTTTGGGTGTAGAAATCCACCCACATCTGCGCAATTGCGGCTTTGTTTTCGTCGCCCTGTTCGTTGAACGCTACTATGTCTTCTTTCGCACTCTTTATGCGTTGTTGCACGTAGTCGTTCAACTCATGAGGGAAAGATGGGTCTGACAGTTGTTCCGCCAGAACGGGACTTATCCCGATGGTAATTGCCGCTTTCTTACCCTGTTCCTGGAATGATTTAAAAACTCGCCACAACGGGATGTAGGTTTCCGCGGCAGCTTCGTTGATCCAGACCGATCCATGGGGCCAGGTCCCATGCGAGAGGACATAGGGCAAGTGCGAATGGAGAACGAAGGTGAACTTGCCGATGTATGATGTGTCAGCCATGGTATTATTCCAGTATAGAAATGTGCTAACTTAGCACGATGAACGAGATTACTTCATCAGCAACGATATGTCCAACGGTTTTGCGGAGTGCGTCAGGACACCCAGCGAAATCCGGTTTACCCCTGTTGCTGCCACTTTTGACAGGTCGGCCAATGTAATACCCCCCGAAGCCTCGAGTATGCAACGGGATTTATTGCGCTCGACTGCAACCTTGAGACTGTCCAACGTGAAGTTATCCAGTAGAATCCGGTCGGGCTGCTCTGCCAATGCCTCATTAAGCTGGTCGAGAGTCTCTACTTCAACCTCAACGGGAATGTTTCCGCCATGACGCACGACCCAGCTACGAGCGGCTCGTACCGCCTCCGCAACCCCACCAGCGGCCTCGATATGATTTTCCTTGATAAGCACTTCATCGTACAGCCCGATCCGATGATTTCCCGCCCCGCCGCAAGTTACCGCGTATTTCTCTGCCAGACGCCAACCCGGTGTAGTCTTGCGTGTGTCAATTACGACGGCGTTAGTTCCCTTGACCGCTTCCATGCACTGATGCGCAAATGTCGCCACTCCACTCAGTCGCCCTAACCCATTGAGGGCTGTTCGTTCACTGATCAGGATTCCGTGCACTGGACCTGTGACTTTAGCGAGCAATTGCCCCGGTTCCACCTCAGTCCCATCCTCGACCACGAATTCCCATTTGACAGATGGTTTAGTCATCTTACCGGTATGGATAGCCCAGTCGATGCCAGCGATGACTCCGTGACTTTTGGCGATCAATTCGGCATAACCTTGCTGCTCAGATGGAATGGTCGAAAGACTCGTTATATCTCCACGATCGCCGAGATCTTCTTCCAACGCTTCGAGGACATGTCTATCCAACCACTCCTGCCCTACTGCATCTGTAAGGGTCATTGTCCACCCTCAGCCTGATCCTGCTCGAACATCTCAAGACGTTTTACCTGTTCATCCGCCCGCCGTCCGAATGGACTCCCCAACCCTTCGCGTCTCACGATCTCTCGGTACAATGATTTCGCTCGTTCTGGTTCATTCAAACGCTCGAGCACTTTTCCCGCGTTGTACATGGCGGTTATTCCCCATTGCAGCTTGCTCGGACGATTCAGATGCACCACTCGCATGTATTCGCTGACCGCTTCCTTCAATCGCCCGGAACGTTCGAGCGCTTCCGCGATGTAGAACTGGCAGGCCGGATAGTCTTCTCCATCAGCCAATGTCATCGCACGTCGAAACTGCGAGATTGCCAGGTCGTAATGTCCGGTCTCATGGTAGGATAACGCCAAGTTCATCCGATGGTCGAAAGCGTCCTCAGAATCAGGGTACATCTCGAGGAATTGCCGTGCAGCTCGCATGGCACCTTCGTAAAACCCTGCCTCCTTGAAGGCGCGGATCTGGTTTCCGAGTACCTGCGGCCAGATGGCGATGTACGCGCTATCCGCCAGCACGGCTTCGTACTTGTTGAACGCTTCAAAATATTTTCCGGTGCTGGCATAATAGTTTCCCAGCAGCCAGTACACTTGCCCCATCACCGGGTGTTCGGGGCTGTCATTTGCCAGCTCGATCAGCATCTCGTAGGCTTTTTCCGCCTCACCCTGCTCCATGTAGTCGCGGGCGATCTCGTAGCGAGCGTTGGGCTCATAGCTGGTCTTTTTGTACTTGCCGGTAATGGATTTGTATGCACGTAACGAGCTGTCGTACTGCCCCTGCGATGAATGATAGCGTCCAAGTTCCAGCGCGAAATGTGCCATCGCTTCATCCAGCGACGGATGATCCTTGTACCAACCCTCGAAGGTTGATGCTTCCGCACCGGCCTGTTCCAGATCACCCGCACGATACATGCTTACAATCGCCAATTCATCCAGGACGAATGCGGTGTCGGTATTGACCTCACGTCTGGACGCTTCTTTGGCCCATTCGGTGGCCTGTTCGTATTGTCCGGCGTCTAAAGCCCAGCGCGCCAGGGAACGGCGCAGGGGTTGCAGGGTAGCGTCTTCAGGAGCGCGATGCAGGGCCTGTATGTACAGTGGTTGCGCCTGTTCCCAGTGTCCGGCGAGGTCGTATAGACGGGCCAGACGCAGGGCAACCATCGTCGTCCACTCGGTCTCATTCCCCGGTCTGAGATATGCTGTGTAATCAAGGATGGCGTCAAGTGTCCGTCCCTCGGCTTCGTACTTCAGCCCCCGCAACAATACCCGATCTCCACGCACGAATTTCGGTTCCACAATCTCCGGTTCATATTGTTTTATCCGTATCGCCCAGTCAAAAAAACGCGCGACTTGTGAACGTACCATGCTGTCGGCAGGGACTGCGTCTCCGTCCGTATTCCAGCTCATCCCACTCAATCCAAGCAGACGGTCTGCTAAATGAGGCGCTCTCATCAGGTATTCGGGATGATACCAGGTGTTCTCGATGATCCACTCCATGGCCTTACTCGCCTCGGGCGCCTCGGGGCGATCCCGTAGCCAGAACCATGCGATCTCAAGTTTCTCCGGGGAATCCTCTCCAGCAAACAGAACCCGGGCCAGGCTGTCAGCAATTGCAGTGCTGTCCAGAACGCTGAAATACTCGTGCAGGAGCAACAATGCTTTGCGACGAGTTGAAGTGTTTGCCTCGCCTGTGATCAGGGTATCGAGCTGGTCCAGACGCAACGAATCCATCTCCGCTACATCATCGCCCTCCAGTTTGACTGACCAGGCATCTACAAGTCTGAGTCTGACTTCATCAGCGTGTTTCGACTCCGGGTGCAGGAACAGGTATCCAGCCCACATCGCCCGCTGCAATCTGGCCCGTGTGCTTAAGACTGGATTGGCAATTTCTCGTAGAGTGTTGACCCGCCATGCTCGCTCCGAGTCAGCGTGCAATGCGGATTCGGTGGCAAAAGCAGCCGTCATTCTCTGAATAGCGGATTGGGCTTCTGAGCGTAGAGAATCGGTCATCTCGAGCTGAGCGCCGACAGCATCGTGCGAGGTGTGCTGCCATTCCATCCACACGGCATCTGTGTAACGCTCCTGCACTCGCGGCAACATTCTATCCGGCAAATCCTGACGTGACATCAACGGTACCAGCAATGCGATAGCTGGCAACGGTCGCTTAATCGTTTCCAGATAGTATTCGGCCAGCTTCAAACGAGCGTTGGGATCGCCCGGCCGATCTCCAAATGAGTTCAGCAAATCAACCAGATCATCATCCGATGGGACCGGCTTGATGACATAATCGCGTAAATATTCTGCCCGTTTTCTTGCCTCCCCGGAGAGTGGACTGACAGGATAACTGTGGGCATAGTTGAGGTATTTTCTTCTGGCCTCATCTGGTTGACCACTCTCGGCGTAATCTGTAGCCTTCAACCAGAGCCGTTCATCGTCAAGCAGAGATTGCGCCGTGATCCCGTCCTGTCCATTCAACTCCGGGTGTCGCAGCTCAGACATCTCCACTGGGATAGCGTGAGCCCACATATGTTCCGTGCACCATCTCTGGCGTTGTATTGTGCCCAGTGAGTCAGCATCCCGGTACAGTTTCAATGCTTCCTGGTATCGATCCATGAGGAAGAACAGATCAGCGTGCTCAATTTGAATAGATATTATCTGTGTAGAATCGGTTTCCATCTGCAACGCACGCTGATACATCTCGTCTGCGGCGTAATACTCAGCGCTTCTCTCGTGCAACCTTGCCAGCTCCAGCGCCACCTCTGAAGCGAACGACACATCCGCCATTCCCTCCAGCACCTGCGACCAGATCTGCATCGCGGCTGGTGGGTTGAGATTTGCGAGTTCCCAACGTCCGAGTAGCAGACCCGCCCTGACCTTGAGGCTGTCATTGGTGGTGTGCATCGCCACACTACGCGCACTCTCGATAGCGGGTGCCATGTCGCGTTGTCCGGCGAAACCTTGTGCCAGCAGCAGACGGGCTTCACTCTCCCATTCGGTACCGGGAAACTCGCGAAGGAGGATGCTCAACGAACGTTCTGCGGCCTGCCATTGACGCGTCGCCAGTTGCAACTTGGCTGCACGAATGAGCGTGCGCGGCAACGCTCCCCCATCCGGATACAACACTTGCACTGCCAGGTAGCTGTCAATCGCGCGCGTGGTGTCACCAAGCAATAGATCCATCTCGGCGGCGGAATGCAGTGCCTCGACTGCCAGTGTGCTGTCGGTGAGATAAACTGCCGCCCGTTGGTAAGCGTTCCTCGCTTGCGGAATAAGGTCTTGTGCCCGCAGTGCATCGGCCAGCAGTAACGCCGCTTCGCCAGCGTGATGGTGGTTCGGATATGCATTCAGGTAACGCTCGAGCTCAGAGGCCGCATAATCGTACATACCTTCCTGATACAATCTTTGAGCATGGAGGAAATCGCCCTCTGGTCCAACAGACCCGGCGGCGGCCAAATTGATTCCTTCGCCATTTTGAGCTGTGGCGATAGAAACACCATTTGCGAGCATCAACAAAAGGGTCAGCAGTGTGATGAGACCAAACCTTGTCATCATTCGGTTATCCACTTGCCTCGCTTATGATCTACGAGATATCAGGCTTTGCCCCAGACATTCATGTCTGGGATTAGCATAAGTTTCAAGATTTGACAAGCCCAGACATAAATGTCTGGGATTAGCATAAGTTTCAAGATTTGACAAGCCCAGACATAAATGTCCGGGGCAAGATATAGTTCATCCCAGGGACAGGTGATATCATCATCAGTCGAAATCTTTCACTGGCTGCAGCCGTGCGAATTTCTGAATCAGCTTCTTCGTTTTACCACCATCAAACTCCACTTCCACACGCACTGAATCCTTGTATGGTTCGACCTTGACCACGATCCCCTGCCCGAACTCATCGTGTTTTACCAGGTCACCAGCACGTAATGCTGGAATATCCTCATCATTAGTGTGCGAAATCTGCGCTGAAGCGGAGCTTCCACCGTTTTCCGGAGTTGCTGATGCCTTGCCCAACTTGGGCAGATCGGCTGATTTTTGACGCACTGGCCTGACCATCTGTCCAACCCTCGACCCGGCTGGCTGCTGGAAGCTGCGCGCGGCCTGCAACCCTGTTTTCATGGTGGCGGTCGGGTGAAGACTCGCCCATTCCACACTTTCTTTCGGTATGTCGAGCAAGAATGGACTCGGTCCCATCTCGGTAAACTGGCCCCAGACACGTCTGGTATGCGCATAGGTCAGGATCAGTTCATCGTGTGCACGAGTCACCGCCACGTAAAATAAGCGTCGTTCCTCGTCCAGATCATGGGAGTCAGCGTCCTCCATACTGCGTAATGGGAAGGTGTTGTCCTCCAGCCCGGTCACAAACACGCAGGGGAATTCCAGCCCTTTGGCAGCATGAATTGTCATCAAACGTACCGAATCCGCGCCCGGATCATACTTGTCCTGATCGCTGGCCAACGCCGCCTGTTCGAGATATTCCTGCAACGTTCCATTCAGGGCGGCGTGCTCAGCCAGGCTGCTGAATAGACTGTCGAGATTGTCCAGACGTCCCTGCGCTTCAAAATCTTTCTCATCGCGCAATCGACCGAGATATCCTGATTCTTCCAGTACATTCTCGGCCCAACCCTCAAGCGTTGATTTTTTCTCTGATGAAGTGTTTGGTTCAGATTCAGTTTTCGATTCGGTCGCCGACTTTTCTCCGTTATCGTCAGATCTGGCAGGCTGCGTTTTGAGTAACGCGGCTTTCCATGTCGCCAGTTGTTGGGTGAAAATGCGGCAGGCGTTAACCGCCCGTGTTCCCAGCCCGCCAACCCGGTCAGCCTTCACCATAGCTTCAGATAACGCCAGGTCGTGCTCGTTGGCAAATGCCTGCAATTTCTGCAAGGTTGTCGCACCGATGCCTCGTGGCGGTTCGGTGATTATTCGACGCAGGGACAGCTCATCAAGCGGGTTCAGGCACAATCTGAAATAGGCAACTGCATCGCGGATCTCTTTGCGTGAGTAAAAACCAACCCCGCTCAGGATCTGATAGGGATACCGGGCCGCACGTAACGCATCCTCAAACAGTCGTGACTGGGCGTTGGTACGATAGAGGATGGCGATGTCTTTGAAGGCCAGCTTGCCACTCAACGTCGCCCGTCCGATCCGATCCATCACCTCTCGCGCTTCATCGATGTCAGTCGCCAATCCATGTATTTGCGGTAATATTCCACCTTTACGCGCCGTCCAGAGATTTTTCGCCTCACGTTGATTGGATTTGCTAACCACGGCGTTCGCGAGATCCAGAATGTGTTGGGTGCTGCGATAATTCTGTTCCAGACGGAAAACTTGTGTCCCGGGAAAGTTGTCGCTGAACTGGAAGATGTTGTCCACTCGCGCGCCACGCCAACCATAAATTGACTGATCGTCATCACCTACGGCGAACAGGTTCGGTTTCGGTCCGGCCAGCAGACGCAGCAGCTCGAATTGGGCGAGGTTGGTGTCCTGCATCTCGTCAACGTGGATGTAGCGCCAACGAGAGCTCCAGGTATTGAGTATTGCCGGGTACTCTCTGAACAACCGGATCGGTAGAATGATCAGATCGTCGAAATCCATCCCACCAAGAACTTTCAATCGTCTCTGATACTCGGGATAAACGCCGGCGATAGCCCGTTCGAGCGGCATCTTGGCACTCTTGGAATAGGTGTCGGGATCGATAAGATCGTTCTTCAGCTTGCTGATCGCGGAGTGGATGGTACGTGGGCGAAAACCCTCTTCACCATGATCCTTGAGTATCTGTTTGACCAGCCGTTTGGAATCATCTGAATCGAAGATGGAGAAATCGCGGGGGTAGCCCAGTGTTTCCGCATCTCGACGCAACACCCTCAGCATCGTGGAGTGGAAGGTGCCAGCGACGACTTTATCACCGCCTTC
The DNA here is from genome assembly GCA_913009835.1 of uncultured bacterium. Taxonomy (GTDB): domain Bacteria; phylum Electryoneota; class Electryoneia; order Electryoneales; family Electryoneaceae; genus BMS3BBIN04. The sequence goes on along the minus strand of CAJVXH010000049.1, from coordinate 4,453 downwards.
GGTGATTTGCGAGACGCGACCCTTGAGCTCACCGGCAGCTTTATTTGTAAAGGTGACCGCCAGTACCTGCCAGGGCTGGGCCAGCTTTTCCTTCACGATGTGAGCGATGCGGTGGGTCAGAACCCGTGTCTTGCCGCTACCAGCTCCGGCGAGCAGGAGTACCGGCCCCTCGGTACAGGCAACCGCTTCTTTTTGAGCATCGTTGAGTCCGGCAAACAGATCGGTGGAAAACTGTATGTTCATTGGTTGTTTATTCGTTGCTGGCGCGCGGCAATTCGTCGCACGGCGTCAAACTTCTCTTTGGCTTGGAGGTGTTCGTCGTAGGTTCGTGTAAAAGTATGCCCACCATCCCCCGTCGCGACCATGAACAACCAGAACGCCTCTGGAGATTTTACCGCAGCCCGCAAGGTCGGTTCCCCAGGATTGTTGATTGGCCCCGGCGGCAACCCGCGATATAAGTAGGTGTTGTAAGGGCTGTCAATCCTGAGGTCTGCGAGCAACAATCGCTTCGGGCCGTTCGGCATCAGGAATTGGATGGTAGGATCGGCCTCGAGTTTCATCCCCCGGGCAAGCCGGTTTCGATAGACAGCCGCCACATCGTCCGCTTCCTCGACCAGATTGATTTCCCCTTCGACGATGCTGGCCAGTGTCAGGATTCCCCGCAGACCATGCTGATCTTCCCTCGCCTTCGCAATCCACTCATCCCCCATTCTCACCCGAAACTGGGTCACCATCTCAGCAATAATTATCTCCGGTGCTGAGTTCAATGGGAAGACGTAGGTCTCAGGAAACAGCAGACCATCCAGTGTGCTGAGATCGTCGAACCCCTGCGCTCTGGTGAAGGCTTCCGAACGTACCAGATCAACATATCCTGCACTGTCAGTCACCCCGGCACTTTGTAAACGAGCCGCGATCTTCTCCGCGGTCCACCCCTCGGGGATAGTGACTTCGGTTCGAGCCACCCGGCCATTGGTCAGGATTTGAGCGATATCACCTGATGATGATGAGTGTGGAATGATGTACGTGCCAGCTTTGATATCCTCAACTTTTCCGCGCAAACGCAAGTACCAGATAAACCCGTCAGCGTTATCTATCAGGCGGCTATTTTCGAGAGCCATCGCTACTGCGGACGCGTACATCCCTTCGCTGACGATAAGGGTATCATTACCTTCCGCGTCAGAATCGGAAGGTTCACCGAACAGTGCGTCCGTGAAGAAGAACGCTCCCGACGCCAGGGTCAGCGCCAGCAGGAGCACGAGTATCAGTAGAACACGCAAGACTTGAGTATCCGTAGTTTCAGGACAACGCGCGATAATCACAGATTGTGATTACGATATCTTCAGCCATTTGCCGACATCATCAATAGAACTCACCCAATCCATATGTCCCGGGCTTTCAGGACCAAGTTCGGTCAACATCGGCTGAAGTCTCACTTCCCAGAACGGTCTCCAGAGTGCGAAATATCGACTCTCAAATCTGCGAAGTAGTGCGATTGAGGCATGTATTTCCGCAATAGTCCCGCTGCCACCTGAGAGTGCAATAGCACGTGGTACACGCAGCAGCATCGACATTCGCTCCATGTAATCCTCAGCGACATGATACTGGTCGATATGGGGATTAGGATGGTGTACTTTTGGCGGCGCGTAGAGAATGCCTACCGGGTGCCCCCCCTCCTCACTGGATCCCTTGCTGGCGGCTTCCATCGAACCACCATAACCACCGGTGACCAATGTGTAGCCATTCTTAGTAGCCAGTCTTCCGATTTCCTCTGACAGTTTCCAACCTTCGCTGCCAGGTTGCCATGCTCCTCCCCCGAAAATAGCGATTGGATTTTCCACTTCAAATTTACCGTGCACTGCCAAGTTCATGATAACCTCGGTGATGAATCAGATGGACAAAGATAACATTCCTGAGGGCTTAATCAGAGAGAGAAAAGCCATCAGAGTCCGTGTATACAATCGTGGGGGATCGACTGCATCACTTTCAAGACCTGATGGCCAACAGCAATATACTCCGCTAGAGCTTCACAAGCAAGAAGAGTTAGACGAGTCTAACTCTTCAAGCTCTCCCGGATACTATTTCCAGCGCAAGTCCACATCTCCCATCCCCACCGAAAGATCGAAGACGAGTGTGTTTTCAGCATCATCGAAGTCTTCACTCTCCCAGACGCCTTTTCTCACCTTGACCATGTCGTCTAGATCTATGGAAGACATGAATCCGCCATCATGATGAACTCTCACACCCAGGCCGTGCGGAACGAATATATTGCAGCTGCCCATACCAACGCTTATATCAACAGTTCCTTCACCCTCATATCCACGTAAATCAAGTGTGACTTCCCCCATTCCAGCATCAACGGTCAATCGCTTAAATCGCAGGTAGCCCAAGTGATCGGTGTCGAGTTCTCCGAGTCCGGTTTCGATGTCGACGCGGTCTGCCTCAAGTTCGTTTGGCTTGTCCAACACGATGTTTGTTTCAGCGAGGCCGGATTCCACCACCAGACGTTTGATCTTAAGATCGGTCAGGTCGAGGAAGTTATTGCCGAGGCCCACTTCGCAACGAATAGAGTATTCAGGCGTGGGTGATACTGTAACCAGATATTCACCACCGTCGATATCTTTATTATTGCCAAAATGAATATTGGATTTCTCTGAATCGAGGTGAACGAAGGCTTTTCCGCCTGTTCGGCGTTCTACCTCGAGTGTTGGTTCATCAGCGTATTCATCGTATTCGCCGCTGAATTCGACGAGTGTTTCACTGGTTCCGGCCTTGATGATGGTCTCTGCGAATTTGAGATCAATTTGCAACTCGACCTGAGTTACATCGCCGAGGGGCTCGGAGTGCTCAAAGGATTGCCGTTTCTTGGCGTATGCGATCACAACACCGATAAGCAGCACGGCAATCACTACTGTTGAGAGTTTTCTGTTCATGGATAGTACTCCTTGAATGTTGTGACTGTCAGCCGCAGATCAGATCTTCTTGATCCGAATATCGCCACCACCAACCGTTATATGAATGCTCGCGCCACCGCCGTTGATCTCGCCATTAGCGGTAACGCTGTGTCCACGCTTTTTCGTGGTCAGAGGAAAATCAGAACGAATGGATTCAACTCCACCGCCGTTGTGCACACGAGCCACCAGGTCCACTTTTGCAGACTCAGGAATGCTGATGATAGCATCTCCACTGCTTACCGCAACATCCCAGGTGAAGTCATTTCCCGCTGATTTGCTGAGGCTGGCCAGAAGTGTACCAGCGTTCAGATCAACATCCAGCGAACCGTTGATCTCACGTAGCATGACATCACCAGCGCTGCCCTCAGCCAGTATATCACCTGAGTGGGTATCCACATCGATGTCACCACCGCTGGTCGATAATTCGATTGAACCGTTTGTATTGCTGGTGTTTATATCGCCACCGCTGGCGGACAGCATGGCTCGTTCTTCGATGCTGACATTCAGTAAATCGATTGAACCGCCTGAAGAATCAACTCTCAGACGTTTAGCGTTGATCTCCTCCAGTAATACATCGCCGCCCGAGGCTGAAACTTTCAGTTTTCCGCTGACCTGCAGAAACTCGACATCACCACCTGATGAGGAAACGTTGATTTCACCAGAGGTTTCACGCAGGTTAACATCTCCTCCGCTGGCGCTCAGGTCTTGGAAACCCTGATGCCCGATGATCTCGATATCACCACCCGAGCTCGATACAAGCAAGGGCCCCTTTGTTCCCTTTAGGTCCGCGTCACCACCGGAAGTGGACAGATCGAATTCGCCTTCAATGGTCTCGATGACGATATCCCCACCTGACACTCCGGCTTCGATGTTGAGTGATTTTGGTGTGTGCAGAGTGAGTTCAATCCAGCCGTGCTTTGAATTCCAGTTGAAACGTCTCTCAGGCCCTTCGATCTTCAATTCATCGTTGACGGCAATGATAGTGGGGCGAAGATCATCGTACTTGGATTGTGCATCCTCCTGATCCAGTCTTCGATCAGCGCTGAAAGTGATGGTGAGAAGAATATCGTCCCGATTCTCGCCTACGATCTTGACATCACCCGCGAATCGGCTGACGTTCACCAGAGATCCCGAGTTGAGATCAAAGGTCATCGTTTCTGTTCCAACCCAGCTCCGGTCAACTTTATTCCAGCTTACATCATTTTCAGCTGCGTAAGCACTAGTGAACACGAACAGAATGGCCAATACAATCATCAGATGACGAGTCATGGAAAACTCCTTTGCGCAATGCTGTTAACCTATTTCTGTCCTTTGGACATTGCCACCCGCTGATTAGTTACAAGCACCCGGTTATCCAGTCAGCTCAGCTATAACACATGCCCCTGTGAATCCGCATGTGTTGGCGGTTCACAGGGATTCTCAACCAGTTGGACACTCGATGATGGACAATGACAAACGTTCCGAAGTGTAGGAATAACCCTGTGAACCCCATAACGGTGATT
>CAJVXH010000048.1 GCA_913009835.1 uncultured bacterium | reverse complement strand
GGCGTCCGGATCGGAATTGCGTACCGTTTTGATAAAGGCGCTGATCGTATCATAATGGGTCTCGCCGGCCTTGTCGTAACGGCTGACCGCTTGCTGAGCCACCCGTTGAATCAGGGCGAGTGAAATCTGGTCGATGGATTCATGTTGCGCGGTCTCGACCACCCGTTCGAGCAGGTTCAGCAGCTCACGTGCATCACCGTTGGCCAGATCAAGGAGCGCTGAATGGGCGTCCTCATCAAATTTGACCTGAAACTCACTGAGTAACGGATCGTCCTTCAGTGCACGCTGGAACAGCTTGTCCAGTTGCTCATGCGGCAGCGGCTGAAAACGGTAGACCCGGCAGCGGCTGAGCAGTGGTGAGATCACCTCGAAGGACGGATTCTCGGTAGTCGCCCCGATGAGGGTCAGTACCCCTTCCTCGACTGCGTGTAGTAGCGCGTCCTGCTGGGACTTGTTGAAACGGTGGATCTCGTCAATGAACATCAGGGTACGGACATTGTTTGTGCGACGGGCACGCGCTTTCTGAATCACCTTGCGAACGTCCGCGACTCCGGAGGCGACCGCGCTGATCTGGTCGAAGATGGCTTCGACATGGTTGGCGATCAGACGAGCCAGCGTGGTCTTTCCAACTCCCGGTCCGCCCCAGAAGATCATCGAATGCAAACGTCCCTTGTCCAGCAGAGGACGTAACGCACCTTCCGGCCCGATCAGATGTTCCTGTCCCACGAACTGGTCAACAGTCCTGGGACGCATCCGATCCGGCAGCGGATGGGACAGTTGGTCGGGATCATTTTGCATGGATGATCCGGACGTTTTCCCAAACAGGTCACCGCCTGTCTCGGAGTCGGGACGAGCGTACGTTTGGGAACGTTGGCCGATATGAAACGTGCAGATATTTTGGGTAGAATTCATCGTCCGCAAAGTAGCCGGAATGCTGTGTGCGTGGCAAGCGGCGCATCTGATGTTCTGACCGGGGAGACGGGCGCTGTAACTTGTACTCCCGCGACGATGAGCTTACACTCACAGCGATTGATAGACAATCATCTGCCCCAGACATTCATGTCTGGGATTAGCTGAAGATTCAAGTTTTGTCCACCCCAGACATTCATGTCTGGGATTAGCTGAAGATTCAAGTTTTGTCCACCCCAGACATTCATGTCTGGGATTAGCTGAAGATTCGAGTTTTGTCCACCCCAGACATAAATGTCTGGGGCAAGGCACCTCAGCTTAGTTAACCGGATAGTAGAAACCATTTTCAGGAGATAGTCATGGCAGAGCAAACACCCCAGGGCCCGCAAGGGCAGAAGATTCAGATCCACATTGACGAGTCCGTCGCCGACGGTCATTACTCAAACCTCGTCGCGATTAACCACAGCCCGGCGGAATTTGTGCTGGATTTCGTGCGCATGGTCCCGATGGTGCCGAAGGCGAAGGTGCAGACCCGGGTTTTGATGGCCCCGATCCACGCCAAATCGTTGATCAAGGCGCTGGAGCAGAATGTCAAGAAGTACGAGGAGCAATACGGCGAGATCAAGATGCCCGGCCCCGAAGGTAGCGACAAGTCCTTTGGTTTCCAGTCGTAGAGTACTTGAAATTGTAGCCCGGCAGCTCCGTCTGCCGGGTTATTGTTTGAGACTGTTGAAAAATGATGCTGGTCAGTGAACGTCATCCTGTGACGCCGACAAAAACGCGTCATCCTGAACGAAGTGAAGGATCTCGTTGTTATCTCACAGTAATTATGCCTATTATGAAATTCTTCACTAACCTGCCGATCCAAAGGGGAATCATGAAGAACTTCGTCTTAGCATCCTCTATTTGCGTCATGTTTATGATGGCCATTTCACCCGTTTTCGCCACGACCCACAACGTGCCCGCAGATTACGCTACCATCTAGGTCGGTCTTGATGCTTCAGCAAACGGCGACACGGTGCTGGTTCAACCCGGAACATATTATGAGAACATCGTTTGGCCGATGGTCAACGGTATCAAACTTATCGCCGCCGGTGACACGAGCAATACATTCATCGACGGCAACCAAGTTGACCGTGTGATTACGATGTCAAGTGACGGTGCGATTGACACAACGGCGACCCCTGCGACGTCTACTTCAACATCTCACTCGATCCGATGTATGTCGATCCGGACAATGACGACTATCATCTCCAGCCAGATTCGCCCTGCATAGACGCTGGCGATCCAACTAGTCCACTCGATCCAGACAACACCATCGCAGATATCGGTGCGTTCTATTTCAATCAGCTGTCTGTCCATTACAATACAGATACCGAATTACCTGACAGTTATTCAATATCCCCGGCCTACCCAAACCCGTTCAACCCGTCGACGACGATCAGCGTATCTCTGCCCCGACCAGCCGAGTTGAATGTTTCCGTCTTCAATATCAACGGACAGCGCGTAGCGACGCTGGCATCTGGCACATACAACGTTGGATCGCATACATTTACTTTTGATGCGTCCGGTATGTCTAGTGGGGTCTATTTCGTCCGTGCGACTGTACCCGGTCAGATGAATCAGGTTCAGAAGATTGTTCTGATGAAGTGAGTGATACAGTCCCGAGTCCTGAGTGAACAGGCCCGGGGAGTGCTCGTCAAGCGCGGATTATCTGAAGATCAAAACCGAGATCCTTCGCTTTGCTCAGGATGACGACCATTGCTCAGGAAGACGACTATCTGACATGCCCCTGTGACCCGCGTCTTTTTGCGGTTCGCAGGGATTCTCTAACGATTGTTTTGAGAAAACCGACACGCTCCTCATAACGGCGGATCAACCCTGTTATCGCCTGCGGCGGTAACAGGGGCATGTTCATCGTGCGGATTATCCACCATATGAATACCGTGGGCATGTGTCACTTTTTCTTCTTATCTTACTCTCAAACGGCTGGCTACCTGACGAGACCTCGAAATGTCTGACCAGAGACCACAGCGCAACACCAACCCCACTCATCCTGACCCGAATTCCCTCGATTCAGCTCAGATACCGCTCGTGCCGCAAAATCCCGGAACGGTGCTGGTGATCGGCGCGACGGTGCTCGACCGGATTTTCTATGTTGAATCGTTGCCCCGTCCCGGCGAAACCTCTATCGGTCACCGGATGGAAATACATCCCGGTGGCAAGGGCGCGAACCAGGCTCTCGCCGCACAGAGGATGGGCGCGGAAGTGTTGTTCATATCGGCGGTAGGAGATGATCATCCCGGCGAAATTGCGCTGCAGCCGTTGCTGGATGCGGGAGTGAACCTTGAGGGTGTGGTAACTGTTCCCGGCCAACCAACCGCTGAAGCCATAATCTCTGTCGATGTCAATGGTGAGAACCAGATCACGGCCTGTCCGGGCGCGTATCATCATCTGCGTCCCGAACATCTCGACCGTAAACTGCATCTGTTTCGTCGGGCCAACTGGTTGTTGATCCAGAATGAGCTCCCGACAAAGACTGTCGAACACGCCGTTGCCCTCGCTCGTGAGCACGATCTGAAAATCATCTTCAACCCTGATCCATTCACACCCAAGTCACCTCGTCCCCCTCGCGGTTTGCACGCTCTGGTGCCCAACGAAATGCAGGCCTGCTGTATTCTCGGAGTGAAAGATTATAAGTCGGTGCCGATAACCGAACGTTGCATGAATTGGTCTGGTATTGGGGCGCGACATGTGATCGTCACCCTCGGACCGACTGGAGTTGAATGGATGAAGCATGATGGCGAGCGCCGAACATTTGTCCCGCTTGAAGTTGAGGTTGTGGACAGCGTGGGTGCTGGCGATGCGTTCTGTGGAGCTCTAACTGCTTTTCTCGCAGAGGGCTTGTCGCATGCGATCGCCATCGAACTCGCCAACTACAGTGCATCTCTATCTGTTCAATATCGTGGTGCACAAGCCGGGCTACAGACACGCGAGGAGCTGTTGAAGCATTTGTCCGTATGATATTTAATTAGGGACAGACCCCTATTAATCGCACCTTCTATCACAAATAATAGGGGTCTGTCCCTAATTAATCTGACCTCCAGTCGGCCCTCCTGAGTCCCCGATCTGCAACCTCATTCACTATCTTCCCCGATACTCAAACCGATCCGTTTCCAGGGAGAACTCGATGGATGTCCGTGACCTGATCTATATGGATAACGCTGCCACCTCGTGGCCGAAGCCGGAGGACGTTTACTCGTTCATGGACCAGTTCTACCGTTATAACGGTGTCAACCCTGGACGATCCGGCTTTGATGCGGCCATTGACGCTGGCAACTTGATCGAGAACACTCGCAAGAAATTGACGGAATTCTTCGGTGCTGATCTCCCGAAGCGCACCGTATTCTGCCACAACGCGACCGATGGATTGAACCTCGTCATACAGGGATTGGTGAAGCAGGGCGATCATGTAGTCAGCACCTGTCTGGAACACAACAGCGTCCTGCGTCCCCTGAACACTCTCGAACGGGACGGTGTCATCGAAGTCTCCTGGGTCGTTCCCGACGCACATGGATTCATCGCCCCGGAACTCGTTAAAAATGCCCTGCGTCCCAACACCAGCCTGGTCATTGTCAATCATGGTTCCAACGTTATCGGCACTTATCAAGATGTCACCGCCATCGGCGAGATGGTGAAGGATCATACGGCTGCGTTCGTGATTGATGCCTCCCAGACGGCTGGCGTAGTTCCGATAAACATGCGTGAGAGTAATATTGACGCGCTGGTCGCGACTGGACACAAGGCGTTGATGGGCCCGACCGGCACCGGGGTTATTGTGGTACGTGAGCATTTGGATATTAAGCCGACCAGATCCGGTGGAACCGGGGTGAGGTCAGCATATCCGTATCATCTGCCGGAATATCCTTGGCGTCTCGAATATGGCACCCCGAACCTGATGGGCATCGCGGGCTTGTGGGCAGGGCAGAAGTGGATCGATGAACAGGGCGGCCCGGCGGCGATTCATGGGCGTGAGATGGCGCTGGTGCAGAAATTTGTGGACGGTCTGAAGCCGCTGAAGAAGGTCACGGTCTACTGTTGCGATTCATTGGAAAATCACCTGGCGACTGTCTCAACGAACGTCGAGGGTCTCGACGCGATGGATGTGGGGATCATGCTCGATGTTGACCACGACATCGCCACCCGTACCGGCCTTCAGTGTGCGCCGAAATGTCATGAAGCTATCGGGAGTTTCGACCTGCATGGGACGGTGCGTTTCTCGTTCGGACCCTTCACCACGGCAGATCAGGTTGATAAGGCGATTGAGGCGATGATCGATATCGCGGGGTGATCGTGATATGAACATGCCCCTGTTACGACCGAAGGTCATAACAGGGTTGATCTACGATCGTTCCAATGCTATTTGTTTTCTCAGGACTTGACAAGCCCGCAGCCAGCAGCCCGTCTGATTAGCCGCGCTTGACGAGCAAGCACGGGCCTGATATGGGTGTCCGTTTGATCATGTTAATGGCTTGACGAGCAAGCACGGGCCTGATATGCCGAGGCCGAGGATGAACAGCAGGTTCGGCGGATGATATTTTTGAAGTGATATGCGCCGGAGAGACTCCGAAGATACAGGCCCGTGCTTGCTTGCAAGCGCGGATCATTCAAACCAGAAGAGGGGTTCCTGGGCAGACGAGCTAGTCGGGCTCATCAACGACCAGACCGTTTGGTCAGCCGCGCTTGACGAGCAAGCACGGGCCTGATATGGGTGTCCATCTGATCATGTTAATGGCTTGATGAGACTGGCGGCGGCGGGTTATTTCTGACTAACTTGTAAGATCAATCACTCATGAGACCAGGCCTGATGTCGCAAACCCAGAACTCCTCTTCCCACAACCGTTTATCGTTCGTTCTGATGCTGGCTGCAGTACTGCTTGCCTTTGTGGCAGGGGTGTTGTGGACAGACGGTCCTTCCGCAATAGGTTTTCCCGGTGGATCAACAGACCATGAGCGCAAGTTTCAGGATGTAATTCATCTTGTGGATCAGGTATATGTGGACGAGCCGAATGATTCGGTGATGTATGAGGGCGCGATACGTGGTTTGCTGGAGCAACTCGACCCTCACAGCGTCTACATCCCTCCCGAGCAACAGGAACAGGTCAGCGAGACGATGCAGGGTGAGTTCAGCGGCATCGGGATTCAGTTTGAGATCCGCGATGGGGTGGTCACCGTTGTCAGCCCGATTCCTGGCACTCCGGCAGATCGGATGGGATTACGTGCTGGTGATCAGATAGTCGAGATTGAAACTGTCAGTGCGATAGGCATCAGCAATGAGGAAGTTCGTCTCAAGCTCCGTGGTCCAGAGGGGACGGATGTTGCCATAGGAGTGCGACGTGTTGGCAAGGCGGAGTTGATTCATTTGACGTTGACCCGTGGCAAGATTCCGATCCATTCGGTTGAAGCGGCATTCATCCTCGATGATGGGAGAACTGGCTACGTCATGATCAGCCAGTTCACCGCGGTAACGGATGATGAGCTGGAATCGGCGCTCTTGTTTCTCGAACAGCAGGGGATGGAGCAACTCATTCTCGATCTGCGTGGCAATTCCGGTGGTTATCGTGTTCAGGCGCATGAGGTCGCGGACAAGTTTCTCACCGGCAATAAGGTGATTCTGACGACTTTAGGTCGAGCTGAGGGAACGTCTGACACCTTGTGGTCTACCGGTGAGCAGACGCACGCCTACATGCCGTTGATTGTCCTGGTCAGCAATGGAACAGCCTCGGCCAGTGAGATCGTGGCGGGTGCGATTCAGGACTATGACCGTGGTCTGATCCTTGGCCAGCCGACATTCGGCAAGGGATTGGTGCAGTATCCCTTCGAGCTTGAAGATGGCAGCGTTGTCCGTATAACGATCAGCAGATGGTACACTCCGGCGGGACGATGTGTGCAGCGTCCCTGGGATGAAGGTCTCGGCGAATATCTGATGAGCGCTTACCGTGATGGTCACGATCTTGACAGTCTTGAGCTGGCTTCGCCGGACAGTCTTGGCGAGGTCTATTATACCCGTACCGGGCGTAGGGTATATGGCAGTCGCGGGATTCAGCCGGATGTGCTCATTGATCCGGGCATGATAAGTGATTATGGCGCAGATCTGCTCAGCGAACGTATTCTGTTTGACTGGGCTCGCGACCTGGCTGATACTATGGGCGAGCCGGTGAGGCCTTTTGCCCAGTTCCTGGAAGATTGGTATCCGACTCGAGTTCAGCTCAACAGTTTGTTTTCCCTCGCGGCTGAACGAGGGGTAGATTATGACAGCGAAGGCTGGAATCAGGATGTAGATTATTTGGTGGACCAGATTCGGGCCGAAGTGGCTCAGCGACTGTATAACGGTCGTGAATATTTGTGGCAAGTCCTGATCAATGGCGACGCTACGGTGGATTCGGCGTTGGTCCGGATGCCGGAAGCTGATGGGCTTGCAAGGTCGGAATCTCTCCCGGAGAGCGGTTGACTCGATAGGTTTGGGTCGATAAACTTAGATTTTACCATAGAAATTCTCATACAACAACATTGAAGGACGTTGACCATTGGAGCTGAAAGGGAGCTTCATGCGTCCAATACTGGGGAGGCCAGGATGGTTGAGCTGTTTTTGCGAGGTGGTGAGTTCATGTGGCCGATTCTCGCTGTTTTCATCATCGGCTTGATGTTTGTAATCGAACGTTTTGTTAGCCTGACGATGTCTACGGTGAACACGAAAAAATTCATCGTGAGTGTGACCCAGGCTCTGGAAGATGGTGGTCCACAGGCGGCCAAGGAAATTTGTGAGAAGACTCGCGGTCCGATCGCATCGGTGTTCCACGCTGGTTTGCAGCGTTTTGGAATGGGTATTGATGCCGTCGAGAAGAACATCATGAATGCTGGTCAGATCGAGATGTCTTTTCTGGAGAAGAACCTTGTCTGGTTGAGCACTGTGATCGCCATTGCCCCGATGCTTGGTTTCACCGGTACTGTCGCGGGTATGGTCGGCGCATTTGACGCTATCGCAGCCGCTAACGACATTTCCCCGGCGATTGTGGCAGGTGGTATTTCCAAGGCTTTGCTGACGACCTTGTTTGGTCTGATCGTGGCTATGGTCATCCAGTTCTTCAACAACTTCTTTATCTCCCGCATTGACAAGATCGTGGGCGACATGCAAGAAGCGTCAGTCGAGTTTGTGGATACTCTTCTCGACTATGAAGAGGCGCACCCTGAATTGAAACGTGGTGGCAACAACGCTTAACCACGGAGGCGATAATGGCCTTATTGAAACGCAGAGTTCGCAGCAACGACGAGATTCCTACTGCGTCGATGCCTGACATCGTGTTCATGCTCCTGATCTTCTTCCTGGTCACCACGACCATTGATGTGGACATGGGTATACCGATGCAGTTGCCTGACCGTGGTGGAGAGTTCAAGGTGAACCCGGAGAACATCAGCAATGTGCTGATCAACGCTCAGGGGCAGATCTTGATTGACGATGAGCTCACCGACATCACCCAGGTGCAGGAAGTAATCAGCTCCAAGGTGGAGACGCGTGGTCTGGATGCTGATGGCAAGCCCAAGCTGATTGTGTCTATCAAGACGGAGAAGGCGACGACGTACAACTCCTTCATCCAGGTGCTTGACGCGGTCAAGGGAGCGGGGGCAACGAAAATCTCTATCGCAGAGCCGGAGAAATAGGGGAGTCGTCATGCAATTTGCCAAGAAAACGAAGGCAGAGGCGTCGATTCCCACGGCCTCCATGCCTGATATCATTTTCATGCTGCTGATTTTTTTCATGGTCGTGACGGTGTTCAAGGAGTTCAACGGACTCCCGGTTCTGATTCCGTCAGCCCGGACGACTGAGAAGTTGACGTCCAAGCGTAACGTCGCTTATCTGTGGGCGGACAAGCTCGGGCGGGTCTCGGTGGACGATAAAATCGTGACCATGGATGAGATAGAGCCTATCATGGCGGAGAAATTTGCTGCCAACAGGCGTATAATCATTAGTATGAAGATTGATCAAGATGTTGAGATGGGGCTGGTGACTGATATTCAAGAGCAGTTGCGAGATGCCTATACGTTGCGTGTCAGCTACGCCACACGACTAAAATAACTCGGGAGGACCGGCCTATGCTTTCCTATAAAAAACCTGAAGGGGAAGTGCGTTTGCTCTACCCGAAGATGGTTGAGCTGGGACTGGTGGTCTCACTGCTGATTGTGATTGTGATCTTTCTGGTATCCAAGAAGATGGATAACGACGTGACCCTGCAAACAGCAGATGATGTGGTTCTTGAGACAGAAGATATCCCGATCACAAAGCAGGTGAAGCGTCCCCCGCCACCCGCCCGTCCGACGATTCCGATTGAAGATCCGGAAGTGGATCTTGAAACGGATATTGATTTTGAGAATATTGACGATATCGACTGGACGATGGAAGCTCCTCCTCCTCCGCCAAGTGTGGAAGACGAGATTGTTGATTTCTTCCTCGTTGAGGAGAAACCTGCGATGATTGGTGGTAGCCGGGCGCTGTACGATTATTTGCAGCGCAAGAATCTCTATCCGGAAATGGCTCAACGGGCCAATATCGAGGGTGTCGCAATTGTTAAGTTCGTTGTCGATGTCAACGGCAATCCAACTGATGTACAGGTTTTCCAGGAGCGTCCGGAAGGGTTGGGATTTGGTGAAGCTGCAGTCAAGGCAATTTCAGCAATGAAGTTCTCGCCAGGTATGCAACGTGACAAGGCTGTGCCAGTCAGGATGCAGCAGAAGATCACTTTCCAGTTAGGGGGATGAACGACATTCTCTTTCTTTTCAGCGCCTTCCATTTTGGGAGGCGTTTTTTGCTGGAATCATTTCCTGAGTTCGGTGAATGGCTGGATGAAGATGGGACTCCATCGGCACTCATGACCGATTGAAGGGGGTTAACCGATAGCTGTGCCAAACCTCATTTGATCGAGCCTACGCAATCCAGTAGCTTAAGAGACACAAATTCACCATCATCCCATCCGAGGGCTGTTCCCATGACTCGAACTCATCTCAACGTTTTCAGACCAGTGTCGCTGGCGATACGGCTCCTGCTTCTGGCAACATCTGCATTCGCGACAAGCATTCCCATGTTAAATGACATCCCGTTGGATGCGAAACAGAAGCTGTCCGGCACTTTGCAGGTGCAGCTCGAAACCAAGCAACGGATAGCGTCCGGGCAGTGGGCGCAGATCAATGAGACATCATGGCTGACGCTGAAGAGTCAGTCCGGGCGTGGCTTGCTCGAACAACACGTGTTCGTGCACCTGGATGCTTACCCGACCTCGGATCAGATCAGCAAGCTGGAAGCGACTGGCGCAGAGCTGATCTTGCAGGACTGGGTTCCGCCGTTGACAAATCATCCGACCGGTTTCTTTCTCGCGGTAGTGCCATTAGATCGTGTCGGCGAACTGGCGGGGTTGTCATTTGTGAGACGTTTGGGGAATGGGGAGGAAGTGCTGTTCCCTCAGAATGACACCGCGCGTCAGTTGACCGGTGTGAATGAGGCGGTAAGTACTTATGGAGCGGAGTATAACCAGGGGTCGGGGATCCGGGTTGCGGTGCTGGATTCCGGCGTTGATCTGAACCATCCAGACATCCCAACACCGGTCTATGCTGTGGATTATGCCGAGTGGCCGGACAGCAATTTCACTGTTGGGAACACCGTCACCGGTCATGGTACTCATGTTTCGGGCACGGTACTCGGTCGAGGTATTGCGTCTGACGGGTTCTACTCCGGCATGGCGAACGAGGCCGAGTTGGTTTTCCTCAAGATCGGTGATGACGCGCACGGTTTGGAAACTTCCGCGGGAGTGACTCACTCGTTCATCGCCGCCCGTGATTACTACGATTGCGATGTATCCTCCATGTCTTACGGCTATTTCAACGAGTTCCTCGATGGGTCTGCCGAAAATGAACAGGCTATTGATTACGTGGTCGAAGATGGGATGCTGGTCTTCCAATCGGCGGGCAACAGTGCCACCAGTGATGCTCACAAGATGCTGACAGTCCCGGCGAACACGAGCTCAGGGTTTGTTGCGATTGATGTGTATGGATGGGCGTCGGGACAGGTGATGCTGGTAAACGTGATCGCCTGGGATGGACCGAACACTGATGATCGCACCTTATTCGACATCACCTTGTACGACAACAATCTGGTCGAGATTGACGCGATGCTCAGCGAACAACAGCAGAGTCCTCGTGGTACCGAGGGACGCTATCTGATCGGTGATGAGCTGCTTCCTGGTGGGGGCACGACGCGTTATGTGACCGTCACCAATAACTCCGATCATGAGCAGATCTTTCATCTCTACATGGGTGTGCAGACTCTCGGTCCATACAGCATCGGGTACGAGTTTGATTCGGGCGATCCGGGTTACACGGTCGGTTCGCCAGCTATTGCGGATGGTGCGATTGCGATTGCGGCATACAACAACCGTCTTGAATGGATTGATTACGAAGGAGACGAGCATAATACCAGCGGCACACTCAATGATATCGCCAGTTTCTCCAGCATAGGGCCACGTGTGGACGGTCTGCAAAAGCCTGACCTGGCGGGGCCGGGACGTTATGTCGCTTCCTGCCGTGACCAGGACGTTCTTTCTCTGCAACCGGGGCAGGGTTATGACAATTATATCCTCCCGAATCATCCGGCCGATCCTCCTGGTGAAGCGGGAGTCTATGTGCTTTTCCAGGGCACTTCGATGTCGGCACCCGCAGTTTCCGGTGCTACGGCGGCGGTGCTCTCAAACTGGTACCGTCATGAGGAATTTCCCTCCCTCTCGCATATGGTTCGGCAGGTGCTACAGGAGAGTGCAATCCAGGATGAATGGACAGGTGATACGCCCAATTATATCTGGGGTTATGGGAAGGTAGACGTTCTGGCTCTGGCCGAGTTCATCATCACCGATGCCCCGGAACCAGCTTTAAACATGTTGCCGACGGATTTCAAAATTGTCGGTGTATATCCAAACCCGTTTAACGCGACCGCGCTGGCTGTTATTGATCTTCCACAGTCGTCATCACTGGAAGTGAATCTGGTCAACTTGCTGGGGCAGCATGTTACAGTCGTGACGAAGGGTGAGTATTCAGCAGGTCGTCACGAATTTGTTGTGGATGGTGCGGAGTTGGCGTCCGGAACCTACCTGCTTCAGGTCGTCGCGAACGGTCAGACTCTTTCACATAAGATGCAGTTGCTCAAATAGCCGGCCCACTGAGTTGCAGGCATTACTGGGTTTAGTCGAAAAAGAACACCCTCATGGAGATCATGAGGGTGTTCTGCTTAATGTGGATTCAATCTACCTCAGCGCTGACGATCAGAAGTTT
This sequence comes from uncultured bacterium, assembly GCA_913009835.1. Taxonomy (GTDB): domain Bacteria; phylum Electryoneota; class Electryoneia; order Electryoneales; family Electryoneaceae; genus BMS3BBIN04. Next base: position 10,126 of record CAJVXH010000048.1, on the reverse strand, counting down.
CCGAAATCACTGTCTTCAACATCTGGCAATTCAATGGCAAGTTCTCCTCCATTGGACTGACTATCCTCAGACAGGAGAGCATTGTCGTGTGATAATGGCATTGCGACGTGGGCTGATGCCTCTTCGTAGCTACCATTCGAACGACCGTTGTTTTTGCTTCCAGACAGCTTGAATCTGGAGATCATCTCCTTCAACTGGTTTGCCTGTCCTGAGAGTTCTTCGGATGCAGCAGCACTCTCCTCAGCGTTTGCGGTGTTCGTCTGGGTGACCTGATCGATCTGCGTAACTGCCTGGCTGACTTCGTTGATCGCAATCGATTGTTCACGCGAGGCGCTGTCAATTTCGCCGATGATGTCCGTTATCTTGGTCACACCGTCCGAAATCTCGCCTAGCGCCTTGGCGGTATCGTCGGCGATTTTGCCGCCATTTTCGGTTTTTGCTACCGAACCTTCGATCAGTTCGGTTGTTTCGCTGGCAGCTTTCGCGCTACGTTGGGCGAGGTTTCTCACTTCCTCAGCGACGACAGCAAATCCCTTTCCGTGGACACCGGCTCGTGCGGCTTCGACAGCTGCGTTTAATGCCAGCAGGTTTGTTTGGAAGGCGATTTCGTCGATCACCTTGATGATTTTCTGGACTTGGCTGGAGGAATCGTTGATCTCCGTCATCGCGCTGAGCATCTGCTCCATGTGTTCGTTGCCCAGGGTCGCGGCTTTTCCTGCAACCTCACCCAGTTGGTTGGCAACGCTAGCGTTCTCAGCGTTTTGCTTTGTTTGTGCCCCGACTTCTTCGATGCTTGCCGAGATCTCCTCCAGCGAAGCTGCTTGTTCGGTAGCACCTTGTGACAGGGATTGGCTGGCGCTGCTGACCTCGCCTGCACCGGTCGTAATCTGCTCAATTGCAACGATAACCTGTCCTAGTACTTCGTTGATCGAGTCCAGGGATGAATTGAGAGCGTTCTTTATCAGTGCGTGATCGCCTTTAAAGTCGCTAGTGACGCGATGGGAAAGATCACCTTGCGCCATCTTTTCAAGAACAGCAGCTGCTTCCTTGACAGGGGCGGTCACAGAGTCGAGGGTTGCATTAATTCCGGCAATAATCTCACGATAATCGCCGGAGAATTTACTTGTGTCTCCACGTTTCTCCAGATCACCTTCCACCGATGCCTTGGTAAGCATGGCCCCTTCCTCGATGACCTTGCGCAAGTTCAAGCGAATGTTGTTGATACCTTTTGTGAGAACCATCTGCTTGCCGGGCAGGTCGCGCATCTCCTTTGATAAATTACCATTGCCATACTCCTGAAGGATGTCTATCGCTTCGAGCAGCGGAACGATGATCCCATCCAAGGTGCTGTTTATCCCACCGATCATGGTTTCATACTCACCGGTTGCAGTGCTGACTTGTACTCGCGCGTCAATGTCACCGGTTTTTTGCGCTTCGGCGGCGATATTCACCTGCTTAACGACATCTTGAACCATAGCCGTGTTTGCATCTGCATCTTCCTTGCTCTGGCGGAGTGATAGAACCATTTCATTGATCGCCCCGCTCAAGTGGCCGATTTCATCGGTCTGATCAATATCAGATGTTTGTTCCAGATCGCCTTCGGCAACCGCTTTGGCAATGTTTGCCACGCTGCTAATCGGATTGGCAATGGAGATGGCGATGAAGAACGCGATAAGAGCAACAATCAATGCGATAATGACAGAAATAATAATGATGGTGGATCGAAGCGTATTGACAGGGATATTAACCTCGGCAATACCCTTTTCGGCGATAACGATCCAGGAAATTCCGCTCGGAAGATTGATCGTGGAATAAACCGAGAGGACGTCGTCTCCATTATAATCCGTAATTACCCTGGAGTCGCTGTTACCAGCGATGGCCTCACGGACGGCTTCCGTATTCACGCCATTGTTCTGAATGGTGCCATCAAAACTAGCGACAACGGAATGTCCGGTCGGATCGAGGTAGGAATCAGAACGCATCTTCTTATCCATACCCACGAGATACGTTTCGCCAGTTTTACCCATTCCCACACGTTCTTGCATAATATTGTTGATCGAATCGAGAGAAACCTCGTAAACGAGGACTCCCACAGTTCTTCCGAACTCATCCTTCAGCGGTGATGAGACGAATGATGCTGGCTTGTTGGAAGGGTCATACCAGGCGAAGTCAACGAAAGTCAATTCGTCCAGACCTCCTCGGTATGCCTCTGCCAATCCAGAATTCTTCAGCGAACCAGTTCTCAGATTCGTGCCAAGATCAGACTCAGCATCCGCTGACCAGACGACATCGCCATCTTCACTTATGACAAAGACATCGTAGTAACCATAGATTTCCATATATTCACGTATCTCTGGGCCATAGTGACTGTCGGCGGTCTCCCAGTCAGCGCCTCTGATGCTTCCGGTAGCCAGAAAGGCTTCCTCAAGTTCTGTCGCAGCCTGACGGACTGTTTCGTTATGAGCGTATGTTTCCACATCACCCATGCGCTGGTTGAAGAACCTGCTGACCTGGTTTGCCTTGATAGCCTGAACTGCTTCCAGCTCTGCGAATGCGGCTTCATCCAGCGCTACACGCGCTTTGTTCAGAGATAGAAACCCTACGATAATTAATGGAACAAGTCCCACCAGCAGGAAAAGTCCGATCAGTTTCGGTTTCATCTTGATATCGTTAAATCCTGCCATGTTGTGCCCCGCTTTCTCTCACTTACTATGTTATGTTTTCTTTGTGTCTGTCAGGGTTGTCGAGGATTTTCAGCTCAGACTTCTGTTTCCTCAGCGATCACCTTGTGGATATGGGTTAAAACATATGTTTGAGAAAAATCCGACCTCTAAAATCCATGAATATGAGTCATGACTACCCAGTCCTCCTTGGTCACCGGTAAATACAAGACTCGAAGAACAAACAATCATCACAGTGATAAAACTATTCTCTTATGATCGCACGCCTGTTATTTTCCCACGCCTCACGAGAAGCGCTGAACAGCCTGGTTTAGTGTTTTCATCAGCATCGCTTCATCTCACGGTGCAATAATTAGTATAATTAAGATGTAATATCAAGAGCGCTGTAATATTATAGCAATTTATCGAGCTTTATCGCTAACAAATATTAGGCTTACCTAACCTATTGCTGTTCAAGTAGTTAGCTGTTCACTGAGACTCGCATTTTTGTTGTTATTCACAGAAAGAGAGGCACGTAGTAACAGGAATGAGAGATGCTAAGAGTGATTATTATCAATTTACTCAAATCGAAGACGGGGCTATCGAGCGTCATCTATATAAGATGACTCAGGTATAGGGCAGGGCTTCTCCGCCTTCGAATTATCATAAATTCGGTTTAGGGGTTACGTACATCGCTGGCAATTGCTGAAACTCGTACGACGATCAGCAGGGCTGATCATCTGTCACACAAAATGCCCCAGACACATGGGGTTGTGGGGCATTTAACGGGTATTCTGAGATGCCGACCATTTGCGAGATGCTCGCGACATTCATCACATGGATTTGTTGACGTTGAGCGCGTCAGCTGCCGCAACCGCAATCTCCACCTCCACCGCCGTCACATCCACCTCCGCCTGAGCCGCATCCGCAGCTCCCGCCAGAATTAGGCAGGGATGCTCGTCCGGCGACGACATCGGTCGCCAGTCCGAGGCGTTCTGCGACATCTCCGGCCATGATCCCGCTGCTGCCGAGTTCATTTGCGGCGAGGTTACCAGCTAGTCCGTGGATGGTGGTGCCAGCAATAGCGGCGTCGCGCGGGTTGAGGCCTTGAGCCAGCAGCCCAGCGACCACTCCAGTCAGCACATCGCCCATTCCTGCGCTGGCCATGCCGGGATTGCCCGCGAGGATACAGTGTGCAGGTCCGGTTGGTCCGGCGACGATTGTCGGTACGCCTTTGAGCAGGATGGTGCAGCCCCATTCGGCGGCGTATTTCTTGACCAGCTCGACACGATTGCTTCCGATTTCTTCAACGCTCAGGCCTGTCAAACGTGCGAATTCTCCCGGATGGGGAGTCAACACTACGTTTTCGGTCAATTTGCCGAGCAGTTCAGGTTTTTCTGCGAGGGCGTTGAGACCGTCGGCGTCGATGACGGTTGGCAATGGCAGATCTTTCACGTGTTCGGCGAACCAGGCGACGGTTTCCGGGCTCATTGTCAGGCCGGGTCCGATGACTTCCACGTCCGCCCAGTTGCGCGCTTCATTGATGGTTGATTCAGCAGCCTCAGCAATCGATCCGGTGCCGCTTTCAGCGACTGGAATAGTCATGATCTCGGAAGCGCCTCCACCAGCGAGGATAGCCTGAGCCGACTTGGCGGTGGCGACTTTCACCATTCCTGCACCAGAGCGCAACACGGCGCGGCTGGCCAATTCGGCGGCACCTGTCATCCCCACTGATCCTGCCACGACGAGAACCTTTCCGAAATCGCCCTTGTGAGCTGTCCGGGGACGTTGAGGCATCATCTGATAGACGTCTTCCGGTTCGACGAAGAAGAGCGGGATATCGAGTTCATCTACAAATTTGGGTGGAATTTGAATGTCTACACGGGTAATGCGTCCGGCATGGTCGAAGCCTGGCGGAATCAAGTGTCCGATCTTTATCTCGCCAAAGGTTGCGGTGACATCCGCACGTATGGCGACACCCTCAGCTGCCCCGGTTGCTCCGTTGATTCCGGACGGAATGTCAACTGCAATAACCGGCATGTTGCCGCTGTTTATTGCCTTGATGGCATCGGCGATTATCCCGTGCGCCGGTCCGGAGGCACCGGTTCCGAGCAGAGCGTCAATCACAATGTGAGCTTGCGGCAGATTCTGTAGTTGCTCGCTGGATTAGACGACGGTTAACTGGCCACCGAGCTTTTTGAAAACGTTGAGGTTGGTGAGTGCATCGCCGGTCACTTTTTCTAGTGCGCAGCAGAGATAAACATCAGCTCTACAGTTTGCGTTCAGCAGTCGACGGGCGACAGCGAAACCGTCACCGCCGTTGTTACCGGGACCGCAGAAGATCAGAGCGTTGGCCTCGGCGATGTTGTCGCCGAGCAGTTGTTCGATCTCGAGCATCACTCCCCGGGCGGCTATCTCCATCAGGACGATTCCCGGGAGGCCGACATCTTCAATGGTACGGCGGTCCAGCTCACGCATCTGGGCTGGCAATAAAATCGGACGCATCTATCAAACTCCTTTTCAAAGTAGAATTTATCAGGGGTCGCAAGTTAGGCTCCCCTTTGCTTCGTACAAAGGGTCACTGAGACTTTAACGAGAGAACAAATAGAGGATGTAGGTTGCGATCCATTCTTTTAATTCTTATATTTATGAGTGACACATATCAATTATACAAGTATACCCGACGGCAGTTTGATGGAGTTCGGATTCCAACTTGGGAGAATTCATGACCGCCAGATCTCATGCTCGGATGTGTAATTCCTGCCGGAACGCAATAACCCTACTCCTGTTGGGGTTGATCGGAATTCAGTTTTCAGCAGTTACCGGGATTTCGCAGCTACCAGCGAGTATACCGAATCTTTTCCTGATCGTGTTACAAGTACTTGGATGGCTGAATCTGATTTTGGGCTTTATGCTTTTCGTTGGTGGTTTGCAGCGGCGAGAGATAATTGAGTGGGCCACAGGTTTGGATGACATGATGACCTCGGGGGCATTCCGATATGTTCGGCGTCCGGTGTACAGCGGCGTTCTGTTAATGTTGTTCGGTGTCGGATTATTGATGAATTCTGTGGGTCTTCTTCTGACGGCTTTACTGTGGTCGATAGCGGCGGTATTGTACAGTCGGGTCGATGATCGGGGAATTGTGAAACGTATGGGCGCCTCTTATCAGAAGTATTGTCGCAAGACTCCTCTGTTGGTTCCGCACCTGGGGCGAATATTCTCTGATTTATTCCGGGCAGAATGAGTAATGACAGATGATTGGATTTGTAGAATCAGTTGCGTTTAATTGGACGAATAACGTCTCCTCCTAGATGGTGAGCTCAATCCTTTCCGATTAGCATCTCTCGCATCCTGGACACAGTGAATGGACTTCATCTACATCCCTCGTTCAGTCTGACCCTGCACCTTTCCTGCATCACTTCAGTTGGATTCTCATACCTTCCCCGCTACCTTTGTGCAGAAGAAAAGAAGTGATGGCGGACTCTATCCATGGCGGAGATGGAACTCACGATAGTCGGTTTTGATCCGGGAACCTCGGTTACGGGCTGGGCGGCACTTGCTGGAACACGGCGTCCGCGTCTGTTGCGAGCTGGGGCGATACGTGCGAAGGCGTCCCAACCTATTGAGAAACGTCTGCTCTCCATCTTTGAGGGCGTTGGCAGGATTCTTGATGAGTACAAACCGGATATGGTTTCGATAGAGGATCCATTTGTGGGGAAGAATCCTTCTGGAGCGCTCACTCTCGGTCAGGCGCGGGGGGTGATATTGTTGGCTACAGCCCAGCGCGATCTTCCGGTTGCCAGTTATTCTCCGGCGACGATCAAGTCTTCAGTCGCAGGGAAAGGATCGGCGGACAAGGAACAAGTTCGTCAAATGGTGATGCACATCCTTGGATTGAAAGAGGTACCTGAACCGTTGGATGCCTCTGACGCGATCGCGGTGGCGTTGTGCCATCTCAATCGTGGTGATATTCCCCGGCCGACCTCATCTTCGCATTCGATTTCTGCAGGAACAGACCAGGGAATTCCGGCAGCACAGACTCGTGCCAGGAAAATGGCCGCCCGTGAAGAGGACGCTGATGCGCTGGCACGTTGGCTCTCAGGAGGTAGAGGCAAATGATTGATCGGATTGAGGGGAAAGTACTGGAGTTGGAACCGACTCATGTTGTGATTGATGTTGGCGGGGTAGCGTTCTTTCTCTCAATCACGGTTCAGACGTATGAGGGTTTGGGACGTGCAAAGAGGGCGATGCTATTTACCCATCTTTATGTTCGTGAGGACGCCCTTCAGCTTTTCGGTTTCCAGACACCAGGGGAACGTGAATCGTTCAAGATATTGATCTCGATCAGTGGAGTGGGTCCAAAAGTAGCGCGTGCTATTCTCTCTTCGGTGAGTGTCAGAACCTTACGTGACTCCGTATCACTGGGTGATTGGAAGCGGTTGACAGCAGCGCCGGGAGTAGGTCGAAAGCTTGCGGAACGTATGGTGATCGAGCTACGCGACAAGCTTCCTCAATCGGATAATGCTATTGAGCCGGATAGCGGAAATGTTAGTGGTTACGCGGGTCGAGCGGGATCTGTCCGTGAGGCGGTGGAGGCACTGGTGACCCTGGGTCATTCCCAGTTGCAGGCTGAAAAGCTTGTAACCCGGGCGGCCAAAAAGGCGGGGGAGGATGCCGGTGTGGAAGATCTGTTGAAGGCGGCTCTCTCTTCGTGAAGTAGTTTTCGTTTGTTTCGTCTCGGACTTGCAATACCTACCTTCACTGTCTGCTATATTAGTACAGATAGCGAGTTCGTGGATAGCTTCTCCCGGGTCTTTTTGGTACAATACCTTTAGTTTTGAAATCCGAAGAAATAGTGAAGTGAGGAGTACTGTTGTTTGCAGGGTTTCAGAGTAGGGGATATATTGACCGAACTCTACTGGATGTGATACCTGGCTGAATACTGTTAGTGGATTTAGTCACCGAAACGTTCTAGGTTAGATGATGAGAGCAACCCACTGTTACAGTTATTGTCTGCATGGTGGTCGTTATAGCTCCGTTGGTTCTAGTTGGATTTTCAAGCAGGTGGACGACTACATCACTTGATCGAGATGTCAAACTAAATGCTTTTAGCCGGACGTGAACAGAACGACCCCGACGGAAATGGCCTGCGTCGCACAGCTTTGTGACGTTAGAGGCTTGCTCTCGCTGGGGATTTTTTATATCTGGGTGTTGCAGCTTGTTTGGTTCTGTTGTTTGCGGTTAGAGAAAAGTGTCTCCCTGAAATACGAGAGAATTTGGTGGATTAACAAGAATCTGGAGGTTCAGTAAGATGGCGGGTTTCGACAAAATCGTGGTGCCGGATGGCGGAGCAAAGATAACCGTTGATGAAGGCAAATTAAATATTCCGGCGAACCCGATTATTCCGTTCATCGAGGGAGATGGAATCGGGCGTGACATCTGGAAAGCCTCCGTGCGAGTTTTCGACGCTGCTGTAGAAAAGGTTTATGGTGGCGATCGCAAGGTACACTGGATGGAGATCTATGCCGGCGAGAAGGCTGTCGCGACTTATGGCGACGGCGTCTGGATGCCGGAAGAGACTTTTGAGGCGATCCGTCAGTATCTGGTTGCGATCAAGGGGCCGTTGACCACCCCAATCGGTGGTGGCTTCCGCAGTTTGAACGTTACGCTGCGCCAGGTGTTGAATCTTTATGCCTGTGTACGTCCGGTCAAGCATTACGAGAGCGTGCCAAGTCCATCCCGTCGTGCAGATGAGATGAACATGATCATTTTCCGTGAGAACACGGAGGATGTCTATAGTGGGGTGGAATTCCGTTCGATGTCAGTTGAGGCCAAGCGTCTGATCAAGCTACTCAAGGAAGAGTATGGCATGACTCAGATCCGGGACGACGCTGGTATTGGCATCAAACCCATGAGCCCGACGGGTACCAAGCAGTTGATGCGTAAGGCGATGAACTGGGCAGTAGAACATAAACTTCCATCGGTGACCCTGATGCACAAGGGTAACATCATGAAGTTTACCGAGGGAGCTTTCAAAGATTGGTGTTATGAGGTTGCGGTTGAGGAATATCGGTCCCATGTTATAACAGAGGCCGAGTTGTGGGATGAGGCTATGGCGGACGATGGAGTGACTCCAATCGAGAAGCCTGGTGCTTACGCAGATCTTCGTGGGGGCAAGCCAGCTGGTGATCCGAACGGTCGCATCGTGGTGAAGGATCGTATTGCTGACAGTATGTTCCAGCAGATTCAGACTCGTCCCAGCGAATATTCTGTAGTCGTAACGCCGAACCTGAACGGTGATTACATCTCTGATGCTGGCGCCGCCATGGTCGGTGGTCTTGGACTGGCGTCTGGTGCTAATATCGGCGATTTCATCGGTTTATTCGAGGCGACGCACGGCACGGCACCGAAGTATGCGGACAAGAACGTTATCAACCCGTCTTCGTTGATGTTGTCGGGCAAGATGATGTTTGACTACATGGGCTGGACTGAAGTTGGTGTAACTCTCGAGAACGCCATTCAGGAAACGATCAGCCAGAAGCGAGTTACTTATGATCTGCATCGTCAGATGGAAAATGCTACCAAGTTGAGTACATCTGCATATGCTGATGCGATCATTGAAAACATGAAGTGAAGCGGTGTTTAACCGCACAGGCAGGTTGTCAGGATTTGATTCGGCAGCCTGCTTGAGTGTGATATAGACGTGTGGACGAAGACGGAGGTTCATCATGCGGGGTGTGCGTATTTCGCAAGCTCTCCTCGCCTTCCTTGTGATCGGTCTGTTGTTGCCTGGGATGTTGTGGGCTCAGACGGGCAAGATCCGTGGGACGGTGGTTGACGAAGCGACTGGCGAGGCTATTACTAGCGCGAATGTCGTCCTGGAAAACACGAGTCGTGGTGCAGCGACGGACATCGACGGTTTTTTCGTCATTCTTGCAATTCAGACGGGTACTTACACCGTGCGAGCCAGCGCGGTTGGTTACACAGCGGTGACAATTGCGGACGTTGAAATCAGTACTGACCGCACGACGGAGCTGGAGTTCAAACTGTCCGGTTCCTCAGTTGCGCTCCCTGACGTTGTCCTGGTCTACGAGAAGCCGATCGTTGACAAATCGGCGACCTCGAATGTCACCCGGTACAGCAAGGAAGATCTTGAATTCATGCCGAACACCGAGGTAGCCTCAGTCCTGACAGCCACTCCTGGCTTCAAGGTGGATGAAGACGGCAAGATCTATATCCGTGGCGGTCGTGAGACGGACGCCCGTTTCCTCATTGACGGTATTGACACTCGTGACCCGATCACTGGCGAGAGTTTGCCGATGAACCTATCCGCGATCAACATCCAGGAGATTCAGATTCTCACGGGTGGTATGGCTGCGGAATATGGTCAGGCTCAATCCGGGTTTGTCACGATTACCACCCCTGAGGGCGCTCCGGATAGCTACAATGGTACGGTGTATTGGGAA
>CAJVXH010000047.1 GCA_913009835.1 uncultured bacterium | reverse complement strand
AGTAGCGTTGCAGTAGGAGTATAAGTGGATATCTGAGATTGTACATGTGCTTACTGTTTCAAAACTTCTTATACTTGTGATATTTGTTTTTTTTTTTCAAGCAGAAGACGGCATACGAGATATATCAGTGTGACTGGAGTTCAGACGTGTGCTCTTCCGATCTGCTGATGGTGTCGGCAACACCTGGGTCGCACATTTGATCGACGGTGGGTTCTCTGCATCCTTTGACATATACGCCGCGGATATCAACGGCGATGGTGAGATCGACGTAATTGGCGCTGCACAGAATGCTGACCAGGTAAGTTGGTGGGGTAGGGAGGATTACCTTGAAGTGACATCTCCAAATGGCGGCGAGTCTTGGTGGGTTGAGACTGAGCACGCGATCACTTGGACAACAATTGTCGATGACAGTGTTTCCCTCGAGCTCTACAACGGTCCAGACTTGTCTTTGACAATAGCGGCAGATATCGCAAATGACGGCGAGTTCACTTGGACTATCCCGGTCGATTTACCACCTGGGCAAGACTATACCATTCGGGTTTTCCTTACTGAAGACGAATCCGCCGAGGACACTAGCGACGGACCGTTCACAATACTTGCCGAGCCCAATCCCGACCCAGTTGAATTCACTGTCACGCCTATTACTACTGAGGTTGGTGCTGATGGCGGGGACATCACCTACAGCGTAAGTATCATCAACAACACGGGTAATCTGTTCTCCGGTGTGACATACTGGACCATGGCAATTCTTCCAAACGGTAACCCATTTGGTCCGCTATACTCACAGGCATTCAACCTTTTTCCAATGCAGGAAATCGACGTTCCATTGATCTCCCAGAACGTACCAGCTTTCGCGCCGACGGGCCAGTATTTTCATGTCTCCGACATCGGCATATATCCTGCCGCATACCTCACTGAGCAGTTCCAGTTCACAAAACTGGGTGTGTCCAGCTCATTGGCACATAGCGAATCCGATTGGTCAGTGACCGGATTTGATCTGCCCGCGGTTTCGCAGATCGCATTGACAGAAGATCAGCCCTTACCGACAGAATTTCTGGTTGAGGACGCTTATCCCAACCCGTTCAATCCGACGACGACAATCAACATCTCGCTGCCAGTAGCGGCGGATTTATCGGTTGTGGTCTACAACATAACCGGCCAGCAAGTAGCAGAGCTGGCGAACGGTCAGTTCAGGGCTGGCAGCCACAAACTGACCTTCGATGGGTCAGGCATGGCTAGTGGCTTGTACTTCGTTCGTACGACAATTTCGGGCGAGATAAGTCAAGTTCAGAAGGTGATGCTGGTAAGATGAGATGGACATCATAAACGATATTATTTCTAGTGTTTGCTAACCAAGTTCAGTCAGACACTCACTCATTATAGAAAGGTTGCATCATGAAGAAATCTACGATGATCTTGTTGGCGCTTGTACTGCCGATGCTGGTAGTAGCTCAAGAATGGACCGAACACACAGTGGATGGAGCGTTTAATGGCGCACGCAGTGTTTACGCGGCGGATATAGATGGCGACGGTGACATGGACGTGCTAGGTGCGGCATATTACCTCGATGACATCACTTGGTGGGAGAACGTCGATGGTACGGGCCAGAATTGGTCTGAACACACTGTGGATGGCGCGTTCGATGGCGCACATAGTGTTTATGCTGAAGATGTTGATGGCGATGGCGACATGGACGTGCTGGGCGCTGCTCAAGCTGGCAACAGCATCACCTGGTGGGAGAACGTTAATGGCACAGGCCTTACCTGGTTAGAACATACAGTGGATATTGCGTTTAATGGCGCTAAGAGTGTTTACGCTAAAGATATGGATGGCGACGGTGACATGGACGTGCTGGGTGCATCCGAGGCTCTTGACGACATCACCTGGTGGGAGAACCTTAACGGCACGGGCCTGGACTGGGCTGAACACATTGTGGATGGCGAGTATAACGGTGCACATTGTGTCTACGCGCAAGATGTGGATGGCGACGGCGACATGGATGTGCTCGGCGCGGCATTCATCGACGACGAAATCACTTGGTGGGAGAACCTCGATGGCACTGGTCTGAATTGGTCCGAACACACGGTGGCTGACGCGTTTGATGGGCCACAGAGTGTTTACGCAGAAGATGTTGATGGCGACCGCGATATGGATGTGGTCGGCGCAGCATATCTCGACGACGATATCACTTGGTGGGAGAATCTTGATGGCACTGGTCTGAACTGGTCCGAACACACGGTGGATGGCAGTTTTGACGGTGCAAATAGTGTTTATGCGGAGGATGTTGATGGCGACGGCGACATGGACCTGCTCGGTACTGCAAGAATCGGCTACGACATCGCTTGGTGGGAAAACCTTGATGGCACGGGTCTGAACTGGTTAGAACACACATTGAGTGGGGAGTTTGGTGGAGCAACTGGAGTTTACGCGGAAGATGTGGATGGTGACGGGGACATGGATCTGCTAGGTGCGGCATATAACTCCGACGAAATCACCTGGTGGGAACAGCCCGGTTCTCCTCCGGTCCAGTTTACAGTCACTCCCTTCAATACTGTTGTCGGTGCTGATGGCGGGAACATCACCTACAGTGTGAGTATAATCAACAACACGGGTAATTTATTCAGGGGGTTTACTTACTGGACAACTGCTATTCTTCCAAGTGGTAATCCTTTCGGTCCGATGATCTCTCAACAATTCGACCTCCAACCATTTCAAGAGATCGACGTGCCATTGGTCTCACAAAACGTGCCAGCTTTCGCACCATCGGGCCAATATTCTCACATCTCCAACATCGGCGTGTATCCTGTGACCGCTCTCGTTGATCATTTCACTTTCACCAAGCTGGGTGTATCAAGTTCACTAGCCCGGAGTGAGTCCGATTGGTCAGTGTCTGGATTCGATCTGCCCGCGGTTTCGCAGATCGCATTGACAGAAGATCAGCCTCTTCCGACAGAGTTCTCGGTTGGAGAAGCGTTTCCGAACCCGTTCAACGCGAGCACGAAGTTCAGCATATCGCTGCCAGTAGCCGCAGATCTTTCAGTCGTAGTCTATAACATAACTGGTCAGCAGATTATGACGTTGGCTGATGGTCGTTACACCGAGGGTGCGCATCAGTTTTCATTTGAGGCAACAGGGATAGCGTCAGGCTTGTATTTCATCAGTGTAACATCGCCTGACAACCTCGACCATGTACAAAAGGTCATGCTGGTGAGATAGTCGAGAACTCAACATCCGGGGGGCTCCATCTAATCTTAGAATTCAGCGTTTGGATCAGTTGTTTTCAACAGATTGGTGGCAATTGCTCCCCACTAAGCATGGTCAACTGATATCTGACACCATAGGAGTTGATCAACGGTACGACTCTGGTTGTACTGTCGATGATTTCACCGATCAGACAAGCATCCGCGGAGTGCCTCAACGCTTCCGAGTGCCTCAAGCGCGGGTTCTTTCTGATCAGGTGGAATTATGGCAATATACCGTCCTTCATTGCGACATGGATTGGATCAATTCCGAGCAGTTCTCCCAACGCACGAGTCTGATCCAGAACAGGGATAGGGCTCTCCTCCACCTCGAATTTCAAGCCGGACGATTCTCTGGACGGGGCTATCCCAATCGTCGAGAAACGAATTGCAGCATTCTCCGTTGCCTTCTATCTTACCATCTTATTCAGTTCCACCCCAGGGAGTTGGTAAATGCTGGCGAATGACGATTCAGACCATCAGGGTGATCTCAATGAACAGCATGCTGTTGATTTGGATACGGATCGTTTCGCACATGGAACAGCCGCTGGCCTGATTCTTCAACGCAATCGAGATTTGGGCAATTTACTCACGGCGGAACGTGCCGTTTTCTACGTTCAAATCCTCCACAGCCTGCTGCAATTTCGCCGCGCCCACGAGCTTGAGCCCCTTCATGAAGACTTGTTCGACGAGGTGCAACGAGAACAGGCAGATCTGAGTGCAGACTCGGAGTATTCGTCAGCGCAGTACGCTATCGATGTCCGTCAGTTGCTCGAGTGGAAGCTGATCGAGGAACGAATTGAGCTGGAGCGGTTGCGTGGTTACCAGGACACTCGTCGGAAGAAATATCGCTACCGTCTCAAGGCTGAAACACGTGCATTTCTTGAATGGCTGGAGGAACGTGCGCGTGACGATCTGGAAGAGTCCGGTTCTGACACGCGGAACCTGTTGGAAAGTGTGCTCAGCTCGTTGCGTGAGTTGAATCGTGTCCTCTACCGGGTGGGCACAAAACGTGCGGAAAATGGGGATGCCCGCCGTGTCCTGCATCAGCTCACGTCACTGGACGAGTTGACGCACACCGTCACCAGCAACCTCGTTTCGTTCAATGAGCGGATGTACGGCTTTCTGATGGCGGATTTCGCCGTCGCTGAGGCGCGGCAGATTCTGGACGATTTACAGGTGTTTGTCGATGAATTCCTGCGACAGATTCACCGCTTGCGTGATGAGGTTATGGAGACGTTGAGGCGGCTGGGTTCTGAGCAGGCTCAGGCGAAAATTCGGCACAGTATGGTGGAGATGGAGGTTGAACGGAAGAAATCGGCCCACCTTCTCCGACGAACGTATAACGAAGAGCAAGTGGCATCCGTCCCCAGGCAGTTGCTGGAATATTACCGTGAGGAGGGTCAGCTCGATCTCCTTTGCCGCCGCATCTCGAGGACGGCGAAACAGATCTGGCATCGTCTGTATTTACGGCTGCGGGAACGCGAACGAAGAAGTCATCGTCTCGAAGATTTGCGTCTGCGTATCAGTGAAATCGCGACGTTCGAATCGGATCAAGTCCCGCACAGTTTCCTCTTAGAGTTGATCGCACCCGCTCAACTGGCGAGCGACCCAAATTATTGGACCGCTCGGGAGAAAGCCACTCCGCCAGCGCCTCGTCGGTACCAGGGACGGCAAAATGAGGTTGCTATTGAACCATTGCGGTGTAAACAGCGCAGCCCTCAAACAGCTCGAGCGCTCGAAAAGGAACAGCTTGCGCGTCTTGTCGCGTGGTTGAATGAACAGGTGTTTGTGGGAAGCGAACAGACTGTTCGGCTTGCCGCAGGACGGTTCGCCGAATTTGACGATCTCGCATCTGTGCTGCAACTGATCAAAACCGGGATGCTCGGCAAGGGCAAAAAGCTGATCAATGTGGGTTATTCGCTGGCGGAACTGGATGGTCGGGATCAACTTGAGGCTGGCAGGTACCAACTTGAGTTGGACGCACTTGAAGTAACACGCGGAGAAAAAGGTGGCAATGGACACCCTGGCTGAACTGATGGAACGTCATCAGGACCGAGTTATGGCGATCCTGAACATCCTCGTCGAATCGCCGTATTTTTACGCGAGCGATGATCGCGACCGGGATTTGTTCCCATTTCTATTGCGCCATAAACGGTTGTTTCGTGAATTCTTCGAGCGCTATTACGGCTGGGAACTGATTATTGATTCCGGACAAAAGTGCGCCCGGGTTTTTAAGCGACGCTGGTACAACACCGCCATCAGTGAGAGCAAACGGTTTTCGCTGCAATTAACCCACCGCGATGAAGCCCTCGCCTTCATGCTACTGCTCGAGTTTTTTGAACATCAGCTCGATGAACAGAACGTTTCGGTTGAAGATTCAGAAAACTTACGCTTCTATTTTGGTGATCTGCTAACGCATGTCCGTCGCCGGTTGATCGAAGAATACCCGCAGAAAACCGATGATTATTCAGAAGAAGCGGTGCGTAGAATCCTCCGCGAGCTGATGCCAAAGTTGGAAAAGTTCCGACTCCTGCAGAAAGTCAAACCATCAGACGGCAGTAAGATCGAGTTCGAGCAGACAATCTTTGAAGCCTTGCCGGCGATCTACCACTACAACGCTACCCGGCTGAGCTTTCCGGTTTTTCAGGATGTGGACAGTGATGAAACCGCGACAGACCAGAACGACGGAGATGAGGACCGCGAGTTGATGGGTCAGAGGGATGATTCGGATGAGGAAGGCAACCATGCCGAGTAAAACCCGGTACAGCGTGCAACGTCTCCGTCTCATCAATTTCCACAATTTCGTTGACGAGACGATTGATATCGGCAATGGCGGGCATCTTTTTCTGCTCGGCGATAACGGGTCTGGCAAGACCACGATTCTCGACGCTTTGCACATGGTGCTGGCGGGCAATGAGTCAGTAGAATTTAACGCCGCCGCCAGGGTGGCTGGCAGCGCTCGACATGGACGGCGGCCAATTGGCATTGTCGTGCGTCAAAATGTTGAAAAGGCTGAGCCGCTCAACCCGAACGGTGGGATTACATATGCAGCCGTGGAGCTACAGAGTCAGGACGGACATCCACTCTGCCTCGTCGTTGGAATGAGCGCCCGGTCGCCTGAAGACAATGTCCAGTATTGGGGCGCGGTGAAGTCAGGTGTGTTGGAAAACCTTCCGCTGTTGAGGGACACGCTCGAAGGTTCGGTTCCTTCCAATCGTCGTGAATTCCGCGCACAACTCCAGGACGAAAACGCTTTCTGCGGCGACCAGTCAACCTATCGGAAAAAGTTGAGCAGTCGGTTGTATGGTGGCAAGGGGGACAACGATACGTTGTTCCGCGAAACCTGCCGTCTCCTCCGAATGGGTAAGGCTTATCGCGAAATTGCGGCAGGCACCAGCGATTATCATGAACTGTTCAAGAAACTGCTTCCCGAACCACGGCGTGAACTGTTCAATGAGGTCGTTCAAACCTTGACAGAATTGGAACGCAGTAACAGTGAACTTGCAGGACTTGAGGAGAAGCAGCGCTATCTCGAATCGTTGGAGAAGCTGGTTGAGAAGATACGGCGTCACCGGGAAACCGCCCTGCGCTATCAATGGCTGACCCATCACCTCATCCTGAAACGTCTCGACAACCAATTGGTCTCCAACGGAAGCGACCAAGATCAAGCCCGCGTTGATTTGGATACTTCCCACAATTCCATCGCTGAGTTCCGGCGCGAAAAGGAAGCGGTGCAGCAGGCATTAAACGTGCTTCAGCAGAAAGATCGTGGCGGCTTACTCACACGTCGGGGGGAGAGGAAACAGGAACAGTCTCGTCTCGAGAATGAGGTCAAGCAACAGACGGAAGTGGTCGGACAGCGTGTAAAGCAAAATACCGAGGTCGAGCGGCAATCACGAGCTGCCGAACAAGGGTGGCGCACATCGCTGAAGCATGCCTATGACCAGCTGAACCGTCTCAACAAAAAGCTGCCATTCTCGTTGCTGCCACTGCTGACCCTGCTGGATGAACAAACACGACTCGAATCACCCGTTGGGGCAATAATTCCAGATACGAATGACGTTGAACAGGAAACGGCAACGGTTCAGCAGGCAGTGATTACTGGACAAGCGTCATTGTCGCAGAAAATCGCTGAGCGGCAAGGTGCGAGAGATGAACTTGACAACGAAATCCAGCAGCTGAAGTCGCGTCAGGATCTGATTCCGTCCATTCCGCACTATGTAGACGCCCTGCGTTTGCTTGAACGGGAGATGATTCGTGCGACACCACTCTACCAGAGTTTGGAATGGAAGCCGGGATTGACTGACTCGGAACAGAAGGCGATTGAGGAAGCGATCGGGGCGGATGTGTTGGCCACGATAATCGTGTCCGAAGACGAACACGATGTCGCACTCAAAGCCATCCTGCCAGAGTTTCCGGGAATTCGGATTGCCACTGGAGACGTGCCTGAGCAATCGACGCCTGGTTGGATCCGTGAGACGTTCGATCTGCAGCGTTGCGAACCGGATGCTGTGCGTGTTCTGATCGAGGAGATGCAGGCCGGACGCCATCCGGCTACCGAGCGTCGTGACGATTGGACCTTGCTTCGTTTCCGGGCACACGAACGTCGCCTCCGTGGCGATGCCCAGGGATTGATCGGTAGCGAGCAGCGCAAGAAGGCCTTGAAGCGGAAGATTCAGGAGTCGGAACAACGTCAGAAGCAGCTTAGCGGCGAGATCCGTGAACTTGAAAAGCAGCAGAAGGAAAACGAACAACAACTAGAGAACCTTGAAACGTTGCAGTCTCAACTACGTTCGCTGCCGCGTGACCTTGGAAATCAGATTCATGTCGCGCAAACTGCCCGTGCGCAGCTGGATATGGCAAAGGAACGTCTCGCTGATCAGAGAGCGATCCAGCACGAGGCGGAACGATATTTACAGGAAGTGAATGCTCAGCTCGCCGATTTGCAGGCGCAAATCGACCAAGAAGGTCTTGACCGTCTCGAACAGAAGCAGCGTGCGTTGGAGCGGAAGCTGAATACCGTCGAAGATCAACTGGAGCAGTTCAACCAGAAAATCGGGGGTATCAATAATCAACTCACTCAACTGGCTGAGCAGGCCAATACGCTGCAGTCGTACCGTGCAAAGGAAGCAGAAGCATTGAGCCGTTTGACCGCTGAGTTGCTACCGTTGGCGGAAGAAGTTGAAAGCGTCGAGTATTGGGTGCTGAAGACGAACCGTGGGCAGCAGTTCACGCGCGTTGAAAATGTGGAGCAGGAATCCGCACGCAACGAACATGAGCGGATCGAAGCGGTTACGATGTTGCGCGAAAAGCTGAACGATCCCAGCCATGGCGCGGTATATGCGTTTACTTATAACGATACCGCCAACATTTTGCTCGATCGCCACAGCAGTTCCGTCGTTGACGTGGTGCAAGCGGGTCAGCGCGAGATTGAAGAGCAGCGCCAGTTGATCAACGAGAAGACGCAGAAACTGATCCGCGACTTGATCATGGGCGAGTTGTTCACCGAATTGAAACGGAGCATCAGCGATCTGAAGACGATGGTTCGCAAGATCAACGGCTTGCTTGGCGGACGTGTTTTCGGCAGCACGCGCTACAAGTTTAACCTTCCCGAGGTGCCGCACTACCGCGACCTGTTAAATGCGATCCAGAAGTTTCATCCTTTCCGTCCCGAAGCGCAGCAGGAACTGGAACAATTTCTCGAGTTGCACAAGGACGAAATAATGAACACCGAGGTCAACGACATTCCAGATGCCCTCGACTACCGCAATTGGTTCCACTATGAACTGACAGTGCAATCGATGGATGAACATGGCGACATCGTCATGGATCGGAAGACGAAGAGTCTCGGCTCCGGCGGCGAACAAGCGGTGCCGAATTACCTGTTGATCCTCACCGTGGCGCATTTGTTGTATGAAGGTAATGATCCGTTACGGCTGCATGTACTGCTTTTCGACGAAGCGTTTTACGGTATCGATGCCGGCCGCCGTGATCAACTGCTCGGGTTCGCGTCCGACCTCGGCTTGCAGTTGTTTATCGCCTCACCGGATCTGGATGGTGTCAAACAGGAGATTCCGTATTCGACCACGTTGTTGGTGTTCAAGGACGATAACTGCGATGTCCACCTGTTCTCCGCGGACTTCAAGAATCCACTCCAAACCTCGTTGCTCGACGAATCGCAAGAGACTGTCATATTAAAACCCCTGACGGACAAAGAAGATGAGTGATGTCAGTCGCATAAAGGAGCAGCTCAGGAGAGCTTTAGAAACAACCCCGGCGCTGCGACCGCTATTTGTTAAACTCGCTCGCCGTCTCGAGCGTAACAGTGAACTCAAGGGCCGGATGAAACTGGGCAACCGTCTTCCTGCCGATGTGCTGAACTCCCTCAGGAGGTTGCTGCCCGGTTCTGCGGTGGATGTGCGCCCCAATTATGATGTCATCCTGCGGCTCGACAAGATAGCATCGGATCAGACAGATGAGAAGCTGTGGATCGATGCCATCTGCACGGTAGTGGGTGTTGCTGATGATGAGCTGGCGGGTCAAACCCTGACCGTGGAAGATTGGCAGCGGATGATTGACCGAGGACGGCTGCAGTATCCACAGTTCAAACAATTCTGGGATCGGCTGGCGGATATGCGTGCCAGGTACCTGGGCAGTCAACGTCAGCGAAGCTCAGATGATGTTCAGTCGGAGTTGTTTGCCCTCGCGAAAGCACTGACCTGGCTGCGTTCCGACCACGAGCCGATCGGTCTGATGGAGCTGAGCGCCCGAATCTTCTCGGATAGCAAAGTGTTGAAGACGCGTCCTGCGTTGCTGCGCGCGTTGCAGGACGGCCTGATCGTTCTTCGGGACGGCGAGGTTGAACCAGAGAGCTTTGATGCTCTGCGAACGACGATCCTATCTGAACACGGTGTGTTTGACAATGCCACCGGGTCCAAGGTGACGGTATTTGGTCCGCTGGTGTACGTGAAGCATGGTGAAATGTATGACTGGATCGCGCGTTTGCATGCTGCGGGCGAATCGGCAACGTTGTCTTGGGACAACCTGCGTGATATCGAAAAGATCGAGCTACCGCTGGATACGGAGATCATCACCTGCGAGAACGAGACACCTTTCAATCATTTGATCCGCGAACGTCATCCCGGGCTGATTGTGTATACCGCCGGTTATCCGAATAGCGCCGTCAATCGCTTGATCCGACTATTACCACCAGAGAACGGCCCGATTCGACATTGGGGGGACAGCGATTTCGATGGCTTTCTCATCGCTTCCATGTTGCACGAAATCCGTCCGGTGAGACTGTGGCGCTGTGATCTTGCGACATTGCATCGGTGCTGTGACAAGATGCGGGCTATGGACGACGGTCAACGGTCGCGCGCGGAAGCGTTATTAGAGCAGCGACCGGATTTTGTTTTTGGTGAAGAACTCCAGTTCAGTATGCATAACGGCTGGCTTGAACAAGAGAGTTGGATACCGAATACTCAAACCGACTGATTCAAGTGATATGAGTTTCACAGGGATGTGATACAAGTGCCTGATCGGAAAGAATTTAGTTCACCGGCCGTACTTCCGCGAAGATGTCCTACACTCCTTGGTTCCATTCTGGTCCCATTTGCTTTTTCAGACGATGATAGCCCGGCTCATTGAGTCGGGCTATCGTCGTTCTAGCACACTACTATATCTAATGTTACAGCGGAGAGGGTGGGATTCGAACCCACGTTACGGGGTCACCGCAAACTCGCTTTCGAGGTGTTTCATAGGAGTCAAGTAGATCGCACCAATTTGCAATCTAGACCCCTAAATAGTTGTTTTCAAACAGTATAGTATGTCAAGGTGAACGATACTGGTTAATGTAGGTCAGCCAGAACGACACCCTCTGTTCCCATATTGTTCCCATTTTTTCGGATGTCCTGTCAGCAAATACTCAATTCAATCAGGCTTCAGAGGATTCTTGCAAGATCATGGAATTGTGGATGACCATATTCAGCACCAGTTGTATGTACGACAAGGTTGGGTCTGATCTGCGATGTACCAATCCCATGCGTGTGGCCGCAGAGCACTGTTATACTGCACTCTGGGCGGCGCTCAGCTTCAGTGATCAGAACCTCCCCAGTGGCGTGACAAGCAAAGAATGGGAGGAAATCTTCGTCGGAAGGTCGCCCCTGATGCCACGCGGCTTCACGGAATGGGGGTACATGGCTCAATACCAGGATTTCACGTGCGTCGCCCCAACCACCTGTGCCAATTAGGCGGCGTCCATCCCCCAAATCAACAGGCTTGCTTTCCGATAACCACAAGACACTTCTATTTCTCTGCGGTGATTCATTGGCTGTCGAGAAAGCCCGTGCTTTGTCCTCAATACCCTGAATTGATCCTCCGTAAAAGTCATGGTTACCGAGCACAAACTATACGGGACAACTGACAGCATTTGCCAGCTGGACTAGGTGACGTTGCCAACCGTGTCCGATTCCCCGTCGCCTCTCCGAGCGAGGCACCCTACAGATAGTCACAATCCGACAATCTGTGGTAGGATGTTAGAAGCAAAAGTCAGGGGTGCCCTCACTGAAGGTTACCTCTATGAGATTCAACTGAACCCGGGGGACAGAGGACGATGCAGTTCATCAAGCGCTCAGGTCATGAGATCAATGCCGGGATCTGCGACTACTGTTGTGGGTTCGCAAAGCGTGGCGACCTGTGGATGTTGGAACCGTGGGGCGTGATGCTGCACCGTTTCTGCGCACGCCGGTTTGTCGAGCAGCTGCACTGGTGCGATCTGGACGCGCTCGAGTTGACCGAAGTGATCGAGCGCCGGTTCATGCGAGAGCCGATTTACCTCGACAGTTGTATACCCAGCCCGGTGGAAAGGATCGAGCTTGTTGACTGGCAGGGACCTGTCAGCGATCAGTGATGAATTGTGCGGATGCATCCCAGCCGACCTGACACGGGAGAACGAAGAGCCGTTCAATGATGCACCGAGGACACATGAAGTTTCTGCCGGAGTTGTCATCAACATTAGATGGACCTTGAAACCAACAATCATGACCAACAGGCCTGCAAGACAAAGGATCCGTGGGGAACGGCTCGTTGCAATCAGGTCTGGTTTTCTGAGCAAACGCACCACACAATCAGATCAGTTCTATTGAACTCGCGCGTAATGCGCATTCTGCAGAGCCTGTGTAGGACAGCATATGTTAGCGCGATCAATCAATGGCGATACCGAACAATGACGTTGAACCTCGAAATAGCGACTATGCTCCTAGAGATCGCGAAATACTTCCCCGCGGACGGAGACTCAAGTGAAGGATCGGCTTTTGGTCCGGGAGAGAATCGTATTCACGCAACTGAATTGCCTGGGCTGCAGGAACTGCTCAAAAAGTTGAAACAGCATTGGTCGTTTTATACGAATCGCGACGAAGAGCTCGTCATCATCGCCATGCTTTTCGCTGGACTACTTGATGGTCATGCGAGCATGCCAGCTCATACCATAGCAAACCGGATCTATTCAGGTAGTTCAAGGCGCATCGAGCTGCTTCTAATTATCGGCGGAATGCGAACGCAGGGATTGGTTTCGCTCGGTCGATATGAACGCCTGAGAGTTATTGATTCTCGCCCCTATCCCGAGTTGTTTGAGATTATAATGGCTGAAATTCATCTCTCCACCCACATCCTAAATGCCATTGTTGGGACTAAAGTGTCGTGGGTTGAGCAAAAAGATACGCCTTATCTGACCAACGCCCAATTCCTCGCTGGCGCAGTGGAAATAGGACGTGCATATGTGCTGCGAAATGAAGTTGATGACCAGTTCCGCAGGATTCGTAAGCTCCATCGGTCACGCGCCGCGCTGTCGAGGACTCGATTTCCCCTGCAAAGGCTTGCAGAAGAGGAAGGTTTAGACGAAATTGAGCAGAACATTCTCATCGCGTTGTTGCTGGTACCGGGTGACGAAACTGGTTTGACTCCGGCTGAGCTTGCTCGAAGGGTGCCAGCTGAGTCGGATCTGCAAGACGTTACATCGCGATTCGAACTGGGGTCAAAGCTTGTCAACCGAGGGCTCATCGAACATCGGATGCATGCTCCAGATTTCGAATATCTGATTCGGCTTGCCCACCATCAGTATTTGCAGTTGCTGGACAGGGAACCGTAGCATTGGGGGTAGACGAAGCTGTCCCCGATAGACGGCATCACCAGTACAAGAAGGAAAGGAAATTGATGAAAGGAGTCAGCTTTTTAACAAGTTTGTCATCCTACTCGCCGCGCGCAGGCCGGAATCCGCGTGAGGATTTCTTCACAGAGGCGCTGGCATGGCTACTGAAAGAAGAAAAGGAATTAACACAAGTGTATGCCAAAGCTATCGCGAAGATGGCTGGGATCACGTTGCCGGCAGCTGGTAAAATTGAGGTCCGGACGCAGGTCACATCGGACAGCGGCCGGCCGGACATGGAGCTTCGCGGCTACACGGAAGACGATGAAAACAATGTGTCTGAATACTCCCCACGTACAACGTGCTGGATCATTGCATTCGAACACAAGTTGGACGCAGGTGAAGGCCGGAGGCAGATCGAGCGCTACGCGGAATATGTTAATAAACAAGCCTGCGCATGCGGGGAGATCCCCCACCTGCTCGTCTACATCACCCGTTACAACAACGACTACATCGACCAACAACCTAAAGGCCTTGCCTGCAAATTGCTCTCACTTCGTTGGCGGCATGTCTTCCCTGTGCTGAAGAACTATAAGTATGATCCTGACAGCAGAAACGCACTTTACTTAGATCACCTCATCGCCTTCATGGAGGAACAGCGCATGAAACCTGTGGAAAGCTTTACACCGATACAAGCAGCAAGCGTGGTTGAGTTACCTCAAATATTCGACACGCTGACAGAATGTCTGAGCGGAGACGCGAGCCATGCGTATGACCAAATCGTCTTGGGCAAGCAAAGATCTGATCCTTGGTCTCAGCTGAGGATGTACGGGCGTTACGGCTACCTCAAGAGCATATCTGATAAGGATGCTTCCCTTCAGTTGTTCATGGGATTCATGATCCGAGAGGATGATCATATCAAGCGTTCATGTCCAGATTATCCTGAAATGGTTATCTTTATCGAGAGTAGTCCAAACTCAGATCTACGCAAAGAATATCATGCGTGGGTTAAGAAGATCTCCGAGCAGGATAAGAACTGGAAGGTTGTTAACGGTCCATACCAAATGGTCTGTGTACAGACATCATTAGCTGAATTCTTGCGCTATGGAAACAATCAAATGGTTGAGATTCGCAAATGGTATAGTGACCATTTGCGAGTATTGAAGGAACAACTAAAACCGAACCCGATCCCTGTTGAGAAGCAAACAGTTCAGTCGTAAGCGGACAGCATCTCCATAAGGCGATCCCGTAGCTCTGCGCGAAGTGATACTGGTTCCAGAAGCTTTGCATGTGTTCCCCAGCGCAGAATCCATGCAATCAGCTCTTCGGTCGGACCCACATGCATCGTCAATTCGATGCGGCCTTCCTCGAGTTCAGTGATGGTTTGTGACGAGTGCCAGGTACGTTCACGGATGGTATTTGCGACAGTCGCGTTGAATCGGATGCGGACATCCACCGGATCTTCGTGCCAGAGCCCGAAGTTATCAGCCAGAACCGCTTTCAAGTTGAACTCGGGGTCGCGGTTGAAGATAGTCTCGGCCATATTCAGTTTCTGGATCCGGTGTAATGCTAGATAAATGAAGTTCTTGTGCTTCGGGACAAAGACCACGCTGTACATCGCGCCACGGTGTAATAGCAAGCTATATGGTTGTGCACGGAATAGTGAGACGTGGTCGGCACGTGACTGGTACTCGACGATAATCTCGCGGCGTTCGAGGATTGCGCTGAACAACAGACGCAGAATGTCGGCGGACAGTTCCGGATTCGGGCTGCCGGTGTTGTGGATGTGGATCACGTCCTGCGGGCCCTGGAAACCGCTGGACATCGCGACGCTGTCCTTTGGCACAAGGTGACGGATCTTGTCAAACAGGCCCTGGAGATCGTCCCCGATACGGCTGCCGGCGAAAGTGGACGCAAATGGCGCCAGCAGCATCGCAGCGATGACCTCGTCCGGGTCGAGCAACTGCGGAGTGTAATCGAAACCACGTCGCAGGGTGTAATGGAAAGTGTTGTGCGGACCTTTGCTGATCTCGAGCGGGATGTTTGAGTTCTCGATGGCCTTCAGTGTGCGGTCGATCGCCCGCTTGGACTCGCGTTCCTCGAACACCCGGTAGAGGTCGTCTACGGTGACATTGTCATGCGTGCTCAGCCGCAGCAGGATCCGCAGCGCGCGTTCTAAAGTCGTCATCTCTGCCATATGTCTGATCCCCGAAGCTGGCTTATGATCTTATGTAGCATCGATTCTGGATATATTTCTCCAAACTACACTTCTAGATTGTCAAATCGAGACAATCTAGAAGTTAAAATAGAGTCGTGTCAACTGAATGACAAATCATATATCGCCAGCTGGAATGCTGGATTGAAATTCAGCGATAACTGTTGATAAATTGTCAACTTAGGCTCCACGAGGATAGCAGCAGTGATGTTTGTTTTCTGGAGCGGCACTGGCGAATTAACTATTATAGTAGTAAATCCTAACATCGAAACCATAGGGGTGAAGGATGGCACAGCCGGAAGGGGTAATCGAGCAGATGGGGCAGAACGCCCTGGCATAGCTTTTACACTAAAAGGAAGTAGTTGAGACGGGATTGTCGGATTCAACACAATTGGTTGGATTGACTTCCATGTGATTTAGAAGGTGCTGTGCAAATCAATATGAGTACTTTACGCCGATTGACGTTGAACTGTTCTTGTGGAGAGGGAGAGGGAGAAAGAGATGGTAGAGCTGAATGAACGCCAGATCGAACGATTTCTCAAGGTTTTACAGACCTTGGGACGAAAGAATGCGGCGGCTGATTCTCCGAAAAATCCAGATGGCTCAATCCGTGTATTCGAATCGAACTGGTACCTGCAAGAGGAGCGGGACTATAAGGTTCAGCTTTCACGAGAGTTGAGTGAATGGTTTAATCAAAACCAGATTGATCGAACGGCACAAGAAGGTCAGACTGACTGGATAGCTCTCATCAACGATCTTGTGGATTGGATGAAGAGTGACAAGAATAATCTTTTCAACCACTTCGACTATGGGTGGCTGAGCAAACTAAGCGCAATGCCAGAGGGATCTGATATTGCCAAGAATGTCTTTTTGGCGACCCGTTCTTCATTTGAGTCCGACCACTCTCTGATTGAAACGTCACTGGAACTCCATGGTGCATTGCGTGAAGCGTATGCTCAATTCC
The DNA here is from genome assembly GCA_913009835.1 of uncultured bacterium. GTDB lineage: Bacteria > Electryoneota > Electryoneia > Electryoneales > Electryoneaceae > BMS3BBIN04. The sequence continues at coordinate 5,981 of CAJVXH010000047.1, read as the reverse complement.
AGAATGCTGGTGGTCGGGGATATACAGGCATTCCAGCACTTCATTTCGCGACGTCGCTCGTATTCGTTTACCATGGTGAATCTCACGTTCCATTCACCAACCACATTAGTACTCAGGCAAAGGCAGTATTGTCCCTGCTCGATTTACAACCGAAACCGCAGGGTATCAAACTCTACCAACAATTAATAGAAATCGGTGAGATTCTATTTCCTCATCTTCAAACTCTCGGTGCAAAAGATGCTGTTGATTTGCAGTCAGCTTTCTGGATCGTTGGAAATGAGGTAAGGGAATCATCATCCGTGAATGCCTCAGTTGAGGAAAAAGATGCCCAACAGGCCAATCCAAAGGGTTCCCCTCACGGCTGGTTCCTGGTCGCGAACGAGAAACACTTCCGGCTCCGGGACGCGCTGCGAGATGGGCTGCGAGACCTGACTTGGACTGTCAGTTCGACTAACCCGAAGGCGTTCCGTGATGGGCAACCCTGCTATTTCTGGGTCACCGGAAAAGAAGGAGGGCTTGTGGCTCGGGGCCACACGGTCGGCGAAACCTTCGTCGGGAAAGATCTTGAAGCTGAACGGACCTATGGTGGCCGAGATCCTGGTGAAGAACGGGAACGTATCCGTATTAAAGTGGATGATCTGCTGGATGGGAGAGTCACTCGAAAAGTCCTCGCTGATGATCCCGTGCTAGCCGGTCATCAACTATTGACCTATGGAGCGGCCGGGCAGTTTCGTCTCACACGTGTTGAAACTCTGCTGCTTGAAGATCTGATAGCCCAACCATCTCTCATGCGGCGGGTGATTGTATTCGGGACCAGTAACAATGGCGATCCACCGAGCGACTGGTGGCCTTGGTTTCGCAAGGACGCAATTGCTGGTGCTGGCTGGGATACTGATCGTGAAATCGAAATTGGTGACATTCGTCAATACGAAAACTGGGATGATTTTGAACAAATCGTCAGAAAAGCGTTTCATGGAAAAATGAAACGATATGCCGAAGGCTTCTGGGAAATGTCAAACATGAAAGCGGGGGATTTGGTACTTGCCCGTGGTGGACGGAGGGTCGTCCGAGGATTGGGGCGTATTCCCAATGAGGCATACTTCTATGACGAAAGTGATCCTTTTTACTACCTGAAAGTAGACTGGATTGAGAAATTTGCTGAGTTTGAGCCCAAAGACAACCTTGATTTCAGGAGGGTGTACACAAAGGAAAAGGAGTGGCTGATCAGACTCTTAGATCAACGCCAAAATGAGGCAGATGATTTGGATTTTTCACCAGTGGATACGGAAAAGGAAGTCGACCAACAAACTGTTTCCAACTATCAAGTTGATAATGTCATTCTGCAAGGCCCGCCAGGAACCGGGAAAACATGGCTCGCGCGTAGGATGGCGGTGTTGCTTTGCGAGCAGCCGGACCTCTCGATAAAGGAGGTACTGCACTTGGCAGCCAAACCACCGGAAGGGCTGGACTTGTCTGGCAACAAGTATCGCGAACTGGCAGCTGAGGGGCGGCTTAGCTTCGTCACTTTCCACCAGAGCTTTGGTTACGAAGAATTCGTCGAAGGAATCCGGCCGCAAATAGACGGGACTAATGCCAGCGACACTATCACCTATGAGCTGCATGATGGTGTGTTCAAGCGTATGGCCTTGCAGGCTCTTGGTGAAGCCGTAGTCTATCCAACCTCCGAACACAAGGCGTTCGATGATCTCTGGGCGAGGTTGGTCAAGCAAGTGAGAGTGGAAGAGAGGATTGTTCGCAGTGTCACGGACATCGGTTTCATTATGTCGGCAAACGACCGTGGAAGTATCCGTTTGACACGCCTGGCTGATGAAACTGAAGCCCCGATACTGGAGAAAACCTATACCGTTAACAAGAAAGTGTGCAAAGTTCTATGGGAAAATAAGGCAGAATTGGGATCACCACTCCTTAAAGCCAGCAATACGAGGATGAAGGTAATTCTTAAACATGATCTGAATCAGACCTATGTGACGATTACGCTCCAAGAACTTGAGAAACTCGCAGAGGGAAGTGTTGGCTTAGAATTGGAATCTTCCAGGGATGCCACCGTGATCACGACAAGGGGTGTCGAGGCTCAAGACGTACTTGATGGAAAACGGGACGATCTCAGATTGGATTTTGACACGCCCCATCCACCCTACGTCCTGATCATTGACGAGATCAACCGGGCCAACATCAGCTCGGTGCTGGGTGAGCTGATCACGTTGATCGAGCCTAACAAACGACTTGGCAGCGACGAAGAAGTGATGGTTACCCTGCCGTATTCCAACAGCACTTTCGGAGTTCCGCCCAACCTGTTCATCATCGGCACGATGAACACGACCGACCGTTCGATCGCGTTGCTCGACACTGCGTTACGCAGGCGGTTCCGTTTCATAAATCTGCCGGCTGACGACAAGGTTGTAAGCGATTTAGTCAGCAAGGCTTTAAGCGCAGAGGGCTTCAATCCGACCGAAGGAATGACTGATGAGCTGCTGGATGAGTTACCCGATCTGGCCGCCGTTGTCCTTCGCACATTAAATGAAAGCATATGTTTCCGGCTCGATCGTGATCATGAGATCGGGCACTCGTATTTCCTCGATGTCCGAAACTTCCAGGGTTTGCGCGATGTGTTCATTGACAGTGTGATCCCTCTACTTCGCGAACATTTCCATGCCCAACCAAAGCAGCTGGCGAAAGTCATGATGGTGGAAACGGAAGACGGTAATTCAGACGGAACCTCCTATGGCATCCTTGTCCGCCGGAAGAACAAAAAGGATAGTGAAAGGAATGGGTATGAATACGGCGATGGTGGCCGGGACGAGTGGGACTTGAACGAAACATTCCGTGACAGTAGAAGTGACGAAGAATTGGTGAAATTCTTCCGATACCTGGTTGGGCGTCCGGTGAATAACAAACATGAGATTGAGTCTGCGAGTGCTGAATCGGAATCCCCGACGGCTATGGAGGCAGCTTCTGGTGATACGGGCGAACCGCAACCGTCTGACGCAACATGAAGCCGCTAAGCCTCTGCGAATACCAATGGGTGCGACCGTGGCCGAATGATCGACCGCCAGAGAATGATGGTCGCGGTATCCGTCTCCCTCAATCGCTCTACCATGTACTTGAAGAGTGGGATTTCGCGCAAGCGGGCGGTGAAGAAGGCAAAACAGTTTTCCATTGGCAACATCAGAAGGCTGTAGCCCGGCAGTATGTGGGCGTGATCCAGCTCGGGCGGGTGACCATCGAAATTCTCCCGAAAACGGCAAGGGCGAAGGAAGACGAGCTGCTGAGCGAGACTCGCAGGGAACGGGAACGTGGCAATCTGATCGAGATGCTGCGAACCTCTGGTCTGGTTGCATTACGAGAGCGCGGTGTTGCACCACAGACGTTACGTCGACTGCCGCTGTTTGAGGCAATCCTGTTCATCTTCGCATCTGCTTTGTTGGCTGAACTGCGTGAAGGGTCACCACGGGCATACGTTCGTCGAGAAGAGAACCTGTATCATTGGAAAGGCAAGTTGCACGCCGCCCGTCAGGCCACGCGCAACCTGCTTCACCCCGAACGATTCTATGTCCGCTACAGCGAGTTCTCTCTGGAGACGCCTCTGGCTCGTGTTTTGAGGACGGGTGTTCTTCTGGCGCGACAGTTCTCCAGCTTGCCGGAAACACACCGCGTTCTGGGTAGCTGTATTCCCTGGCTGGGAGGGTTGAACAACACATTGCAGACACCCGATGAGGTGCATGTCGCTTTCACCCGTCAGAATGAACGTTTCCGCCCCGTCCACGATTTCAGCCTTCAACTTCTGCGCCAGAAGCTTAACGCACCGGTTTCCGGTCACACTCGCACTTTCAGCCTGCTGTTTGATATGAACCAAGTATTCGAAGGCTATGTCACACAGCTCTATCGCGAAATCGGCTTGCTGCATGGCTTGCGTGTTGTCGCACAAGGTGAAGGACAGGGGGAACATCTGCTGTACGCTCATTCAGATTTGAAGAAAGGCGGCCGTCGTCCACATCTGAAACCGGATATCCTTTTACGGGGCCGGGAATTCACCAAGAACGATCCACCAGTCGCGGTGTTGGACACAAAGTGGAAGTTGACCGCATTGGGTGAAGAATCGGTGACTGATCTGTACCAACTCTACGCTTATGCGGGGCAGTTTGGCGCGCCGCAAAACGTGTTGCTGTATCCGTGGCAGGGAATTAGCAATGGACAAAGGATCGAAACAAAGAATCTGGGGTTCCTTCACCAGCACGGCCTCAATGGTCAACCGTCCACTCAGTCAGTAATTTCAGCGAGATTGAACGTGAACCGGAAACTATTTGATCCGATTGAGAGGGAAATTGTGAAGCGTGAGTTGTTCATGCTGTTTCCATCAAGGACTGACGGAACTGATGAACGCTGCAAATTAGGTGAGGCTGAATATCATAGTACTGAGAGCAGTCTGTCTAGTTTACCATGATTCGACAATCTAGATAGATAAGCTATGCCAATATCGCTTCAACTCAAATCGGGGTAACTATCCATGCCTGATATTCAGATTGACATCACGACAGATGCATTCAGTTTCCAGCAAGTATTTGGCGAACACTTCGCCACACCGTTGGCTGAAATGACTGAGATCCTGTTCGCACGTGCATCGCATGAAATCGAGACAGGCTTTCCACATTCGGCTTGTCAGACAGCGCTGCAAGCTGTCGAATTGAGTCGTTGGTCCAATAACCCATGCAGACCCTACGCCTGCGGTCTTGCAGCACAACTACTGCTCGACAACGGGCAGGTTGCTGATGCCAGAATGATCTGTCTGCAGGGAATGGAGATTGCCAACCCAGATGTTCTTTCGGATTTGTCCCGTCTGCTGGATATTATTTCCGGGGAGAGTTGGAAGGAATAGACGTTTATTGCCGGATCACTCATCGTTGACTTTTGTCTTCAGAATGGATATTCGGTTTAGGACCAGCCTACAAATGACGGAGTGGAAATGCACAACCTCTCAAAATCTCGTTTGTTATCCTTCCGCCAATGCCAGTTACGTTTGTGGAATGAAGTACACCGGCGGGATATGAAAATTGAACCGGACCAATCTACTCAAGCCCGATTTGATGCGGGTACTCATGTAGGTGAGCTAGCGCAACAACGATGGCCAGGCGGGGTATTAATTGATGCACCCTACTGGGACGTGGATGGTGCCTTGCGTCAAACACTGGATGCCTTGCGTCAAACACTGGATGCCTTGCGTGATCCTGATTGTTCCGCGATTTACGAGGCAGGGTTCAAAGCGTACAGAACAAGTGTCCGTGCCGACATTATGCTGCGCGTTGGTGACCACCAGTGGGAATTGTGGGAAGTGAAATCTGTCCTGAATCCCAAAGAAATCCATGCAGTCGATTATGCAATTCAACGAGCGGTCATTCAGCAATGGGCGATAGATTCGAACTTCCCACTCCAAATTGTTCGCGGAGGTATTCTCCATCTGAACCGGGATTATATCTTTGACGGTGGCGCTTTAGAGCTACAAGAGCTGTTCACCGAGCATGATCTATCGGATACGGTCGATGACTACACGAACGAGGTTCAGAACTCATTCGTTGACGCTGCAGCTGTCATTGATGATGCAAATCCGCCACCAATCCTGCCCGGTCCTCACTGTTCAGATCCATATGGCTGTCCCTTTCTCGGAACTGTCTGCGAAATTCCACCTCATGATGAGCTGACACTTCTACCAAGAATAGGCGCGAATCGTGCTGAGGTGTGGCATAGTGAAGGAATCCATCAGCTTGACCAGCTTGACCCAAATAGCGATGATCTGAACGTCATACAGAGTAGAGCTTTGCGAGGACATGTCACAGGGGAACTCCAGGTCGGTAACGGTTTGAAAAAGCAGTTGGATTCCATCGGCTATCCACGTTACCACCTTGATTTCGAAAGCACTGGAAGCTGGATGATATTACAGATCGGAAGAGCACACGTCTGAACTCCAG
>CAJVXH010000046.1 GCA_913009835.1 uncultured bacterium | reverse complement strand
AAGATGCACACAAAATCAGATTTCAAATCGATTTCGACTCAAATACCCCGCAAACCAAACAACCACGCAGCCTACAACGTTTCTCAAAACCGCTCAATGGGACAGCTGTGGGACAGACCCCTATTATACGCACCTTCTATCACAATTAATAGGGGTCTGTCCCTAATTTAAACATCGTCTGTTGCTTCGGATCTCACCAATGCCTACTTGACCAGAACAACTTTTTGCCGTGATCGCAAATCACCAGAACGTGCTTCGATGAAATAAACTCCCGCCGCGACATCAATGCCCGTTTCCGCACCCGTCGTCCAACTGAAAATGTGACTACCTGCGGTCAATGGTCCGTTGTGCAAGGTCGCAACATTTCGCCCGAGGATATCGAAGACATTTATTTCAACTTCCGCACCAGCATCAAGGAAAAGCTTGAACTGAGTGGATGCGTTGAATGGATTCGGCCAGGCGTTCGTCAGTTCGAAATGAGATGGTGACAGCGAATTTGGCGATCCATGAGGTCCATTTGGCGAACTCTGAGCCTCCGCAGCAAGCGCCAACAACTCCGTATCACTGTCAGCGAGAATTATCGCAAAACGCGCGATTTTATACGTGGTAGAACTGACGCCCTCCAGCTCGACCGCAATCAGATTCGCCCAATCAGACTGGATGGAGGAGGCAGCTAAATTGGTACCACCCTGCATAATGCTCAACTTATCGCTGTCTGATAAATCCTGCGAACTCTGAATAGCGCGCACGCCAGAAATAGTATGATCACTACGGGCAACAATTCCGGCAAAACGAGCGGTACTGCCATATCCTTGACCACTCATATAAGAGAGACGCAGATCACTGTTGTACTGAACCTGGTTCTGCCAGAAATTCAGGATATCCCAGTCACAGAACAGTCCCACATATAAGTTAGTCGGACCACCAGAAACCAGCCTGATAGCGTAATCGAGATAGAGAATGTTTCCTCCATCCTCATATGAAGTAACTGTCTGTTGCACCTCTACGCCCACTGGTAACCCTGGAGTAAACCGATCAGTAAACTGGCACTGCCATTTCTCCTGCCCCGGAACCGAAGCAATTTTTGTGAAATGGTGGTCGTTTATAACCTGGAAGTCGTGCTGGTTCTGACCATCCGATCCGTATGCGTTGTCAGCCACACCATCATTATCGCCAATCATCAACGAACCGTGGAACAGCAGCCCGAGCATATCATCATTCAAACGGAAACCCTCCGCTCGAGTGTTGTTCCCCAGGTAATCCCGGAAACCAAGCGCGCCGTAATCAGAGACGGTACCGATCATATCACCTGATTCCACAGTCAGCCAGGGCGGATCGACGGGGATCCGAACTGAAAGGGTGTCCTTCCATCCGTCCGCGTTTATCAGTAAAACAGCGGGATGATCGCCTTGATCAGCGTTGCTGAGGGCTCTGACCCGGAAGGATGGCGTAAATGACCCGATGGACTGGTTGGATTCATCATACAGAGTACTAACCGTAAGGTATGAACTCAACGGAACCAGACTGATATGCACTGATTCAGCATCCATCCCCAGAAGGTCCATGTTGAAAGTAATGTCCTCCGTCTCACCAGCCAGGAGACGGTGATCGTCACCGTCATCGACGAACCAGTCATTAACCGCAACCACGGGCCTGTCTGGCAATACGGACCGCCAAGCGTCTATCACTCCAACAGGAGTTTCCATAGAATTACCGTTGGTAACCGGCTGTGAACCCTGCTGAATGCGAGCGAGAAACTCAGCCTGGGTGATGTCTGGATTGACATTCTTCAACAGGGCCGCCAGACCAGCGACCAATGGTGTGGACATAGAGGTGCCGGTTGAATAACCGTAAGCTGGAGCTCCTGAGCTGCTGATGGAAGTGCTTAATATATCAACACCTGGCGCAGCAGCCTGTACCCACCAACCGTAATTACTGAATCCAGCGATGCTGTTTTCGAGATCAGTCGCAGCAACTCCGATCACATTTTCATATGCTGCAGGGTAGGTAAGAGTTTGAACACCATTGCCATTCACACCATTTCCCGCCGCCGCCAGAACAATCGTTCCCTGGCTGACCGCAAAATTGATCACATCACGCTCAAACACCGATTCCAGCGGACCAGCAAACGACATTGAGATAATGTCGGCGCCATTCACCACGGCGTAAACCAAGCCCTCTACCGTCTCCGAAATCGCCCGACCTTCACCGATGCGAACAGCCATTATTTTCGCGCCACGTCCCAGCCCGGAAACTCCGATGCCATTATTGCTTATGGCTGCCGCAATACCTGAACAATGGGTGCCATGACCGGGGCTGTCAACCCCCCCCGGGGCATCCGGGTTGCCATCCTGATCATAAGCGTCCCAGCCATAGATGTCATCAATGAAGCCGTTACCGTCGTCGTCCAAACCACCCTGACCGTTCGCCTCAGCCGAATTTCTCCAGATTATGGAGGCCAGATCGGGATGATCTATGTCGACACCATTGTCGAGAATAGCGATGATAGCACCTTCCGCATCTCCAACTTCATCCCAGGCAGCAAAGGCATTAACAGTAGCCAGATGCCACTGAAATGGGGCTAAGGGATCGTTAGGAAGGTCGGTTATTTCACGACCCGACCCCGGTAAAACACACAATTCACGTACCGGAGGACGTTCTACAATATCAACGCTGGGGAGAGCCTGCAAGTTGGTGATTGCAAGGTCCAGGTCTTCGCCAGGTAAGATGTGAACCCGTTGCCAGGTTGCGAAATCGGGATTCATGGCAATGGCTGAGGCAGGCACCGCAGCCTCAACTTTCTGCACAGCTGAGATCGCTAATAGCTCTGTGGTGTCGAGAGCGTCCAACTCATTCCCAGGCGATGCCATTCGCACATACAGCCATTCACCAGAGGAGGAATCAGCCATAACGAGAGTTGGTAGCAACAGAAGTAGAATCAGGGAAAGCTTTGCCAAGCGTGCGAGTTTCATCGAATCATCCAGTTGTTAGATCAGGTAGTCCACTAAAGTAGTTCGGCGGGAAGGGAATATGCCATCCGGCCATTGATCCAAGGTGAAAGAACAATACCTTTGGAGGCATTATCACTCTCAGGTATCAATCAACAGCTCACGCATCTCCCGGACCAAATCCCCTCTACCTTCTTCCCTGTAATATTTCAAGACTTTCGGGTACCATTCAGATCGATCAAGTCGCCCGGCTCTCTCATGTACATATGGGGCAATCGGCTTCGGATAAGGCCCCCAGGAACCCACAATTTTGTCCCCCTCATCCAGAAATGCCAGTTTTGGAATGGCTCGCTTTCCACCACTGAGCATGTTGTCCATCAAATCGGGATACTCATTCCGGAAAAATATTCGGTAGTCAATATTCGGAACAACCTGCACAATTCGGACGATGTGTGGAATTGCCCAAGCACCGTCGCCACATTTCTCCTCGCTGAGCAAAATAATTTTCCCAGACACAGGTGATGACTTGAATGGTGCGAGTTCGTCCTCAACTATACTCTCATATCTCTTTATCTGCATGGAATGCGAACGTGGGACATAATCCAGATATTCATCCCAGAGCATCCCGGTATCCCAGTCAGGCAGCCCTTTCAGGCGCTCTCCAATTTTCATATCAATAACCCGTTCTCTTCTCAGTTATCTGAATATGCTCATTTATGGGAGTATCCATGAGCGGTGGATATCACTCATAATTCTGGTGTTACCACTGGAGGTGGAGGTTCTCGTCTCCATTACGTAAAGCTTTCCTCTACGCTCATAAGCGATTACAAACAAGTATTGAGCATCTACACCATTTATCATCATCCAATCCATCTCCTCCCACACCGCCGGACTGAATACCTCCGCAACCTCACTGTTTTCAGGTGTGAGACCGAGAATGAAACCACCACGATCGGCATTTACGTCATTCTGGAATTCCCGCGACACACTTCTCACATATCTCGATATGCGCAACTCATCTGCTCGCTTATGCAAATAATCGGATACCAGCTCAAACCCGCGCTGATAAAGGTCTACAGTAGAGGTGCTATCTTCAGACCAAATCGATATATGTGTCTTTGATACCTGCTCACTCTGCCAGCCCTCCGGAATTGCGATTTCACCCAGGTTAGACTTGAGGCGGATTGACTCTGCATGGGCGGAGTTCACCCAGCAGCCAGACAAGCCTGCGAGCAGACATATCAGGAAAGACACGACTTGCCATTTGCTTCTCAGAGCCATAACATGCCCAATCATGGTTGATGAAGCTGGAAAGGTAGTGCATATTTTCTACTGAGCTGTTGGTGATAGAGTTTCTCCGGCTGCGAGAGCCACTGTTTTTCAGGTGGTCTCCGAATCGGTCTCCCTCGAGGAGCGAACGTTGCTACGCGCCTGCAACCCACCTAAATTCCGGCTTGCCTCTAAAACGACAACGATACGATAGATTGGAGTAGTATCATGAAGCAAACTTTCCAGCCAAGCAACCGGAAACGCCGTAATAAACACGGTTTCCGCGCACGCATGGCGACCAAGGCTGGACGACTGGTTCTAAAACGCCGTCGCGCAAAAGGACGTAAACGCTTGACTGTCTCTGATGAAATGCGATAGCGAGACCCTGCATAAGGATGATATCATCCGGGGTCGTGATACCTATAAGCGATTCTTGCAAAATGCCGAAAGGGTGCGCGGAAACGGCGTATCCCTTTTTTTTTGCCGTCGGATGACGATCATCAACGCTTCGGTTCGCTAGTTCCGAAGCGGCTGTACGGGAATGCTATTGGCCGAAACTATGCGCGGCGCCGATTGAGGGAGTATTTTCGACGTAACAAGAGCGCCTTCCCCGTTAGATGTCAGATGATCGTGCGTCTATATAGCGCTCCAGCTGACTGGGAGAAGTTCTTAATTGAGCTGGAACGTTGTCTGGTCATAGCCAGTAAAAAAGCCAGCCAATTGTGGGCAGATAGTGAATGAGGGAATGGGCAACGTGAACGATCAGGACAGCATATCCACCCCTCCATACGACCGAACTCTGGTCAAATGGACGGTTATTCCCCTGCTTCGCGCCTACCGCGCCATTCTCTCTCCCGCCCTGGCTGTACTGGGTAGTCGATGCAGGTTTTACCCGAGTTGTAGCGTGTATTCGATGGAAGCATTCCAGGTCCATGGACTCTTGCGCGGATTCTGGCTTAGCATTTCCCGTTTAGCCAAGTGCAATCCCCTTCATTCCGGCGGGTTCGACCCTGTTCCGCCAAATCAGCGGCACCTTCATTGTAATCATGAACATTCAGGAACACAGCGTAATGACGCTGTCAACTCCTGATCGCGAGGAAGCATGGATCGTAAGACCATCATAGCTTTTGTTCTGATCGGCGCTGTCATTCTCATTATGCCGTACTACTTCAAGGTGGTTTCTCCTGAAGTTCCTGAGGATGAAGTGGTGCAGGGGACTGAGGTCGGCACAGATGAACCATCAATCCCGCCATACGGTGAAGAAGGCTCGACTCCGACAATACCCGTGACTCCCCCTGGTGAAGATACCAGCTACCAGAGCCATGATAACGTGTATCAGGATGACGCTCCTGCACCGTACGATTCCGACGAGAAGATTGTCACCGTTGAAACTCCGCTCTATATAGCTGAGTTCAGCACTCATGGCGCAACTGTCAGGTCTTGGAGAATCCTTCCATCGCAGTCATACCTCCTCGAAGCAGAACAGATGGTACGTCCAGAGTTTTCCGACCAGAACCTGACTCTTACTGCGCTCGGCGGGCTGGGCTTGCTTAGAACACGCGAGAGAGTCTTCGAGCTGACCGGCGGCAACATCTCCCTGGATGAAGGTGACGAAGCCGACTCGCTCGTTTTCTTCCTGCCACTGGGTGAGGAACGGTGGTATAAGGAAACATTTGTCTTCCATGCCGATAGCTACCAAGTCGACATCCATCTCGAAAGCCGTGGTTTGGGCGCATCAACTGGTGCCATTTCAGCAACTTACGGCTGGGGTGGTGGTCTGGCAACCACTGAAGCCGACACCACGCAGGATCTCTATTACACTGAAGCATCCTACTACATGGGCAATAAACGGGAAACCTTCAAAACCAAGGGCAAGGAAAACGACAGCGAAGTTGTTTCAGGCGCCACAAAATGGGTTGCCCAGCGCACGAAATACTTTGTTATGGCACTGGTTCCAGATGATCCGGCTCAAGGCGCTGACCTGCGCACTTGGCCGCATCCCACATATGAAGGCAAATATCTACCGAAACTGTATGAGACGAACCTCGTTTTCAACATGCCGCAAGGTGATTTGGACCAGCGCCTGACCTTCTACCTGGGACCGCTCGACCAGGTTCAAATAAAAGGTGTAGACAGCTCTCTTGACAATGTAATGTCATGGGGATGGCCCATCATTTCAACATTTTCCAAGGGGATATTTCATCTTCTGAAATATTTTCACCATTTTATACCTAACTACGGTGTTGTATTAATCCTGTTCTCCATTTTAGTTAAACTTGTAGTCTGGCCGCTTACCTACAAGTCTCATAAGTCGATGAAACGCATGCAAATGCTTCAGCCGATTCTTAAAGAGACTCAAGAGAAGTACAAAGACAATCCGCAGCGCATGCAGAAAGAAGTCATGGCGCTGTACAAGGAGCACAAGGTCAACCCCATGGGCGGGTGCTGGCCGATGATGCTGCAGATGCCGCTTTTCTACGCACTATTCATCGTGTTCCGCACCACAATCGAACTACGTGGCCAGCCGTTCGTGTTCTGGATCAATGATCTCTCCATGCCAGATGTGCTGTTCAGCTTCCCATTCACCATTCCGCTATACGGTGACCACTTGGCAGTGCTGCCATTGATTATGGCCGCGAGTACTTATCTACAGTCTAAATCAACGGTTACCGATCCGAACCAGAAGATGATGACTATTATGATGCCGATCATGTTCATCTTCCTGTTCAACAATTTCCCCAGTGGATTGACGCTCTATTATACCCTTTTCAACCTCCTCAGCTGGGGTCAGCAGAAGATGATGAAGACCAGCGATCCTGGACTGGAGAAGCTGGTAGAGGATCGGAAAGCCGAACGTGAACTAGAAATTGAACGAGAAAACCGCCGTAATCGTAAGAAGAATCGGGACTGATCGGTGACCGAGCCGTCTATCCTCGGAACTGGTCCGATTGCCGCATTGGCAACTCCAGCCGGACGCAGTGCGCTGGGAATTGTCCGGATGACGGGTGATGGAGTGTGGGACATCGCTCGTAATGCTTGCGGCGACACCGTTTCCGCCGAACCGTGGATACACCGTCAAGCGACGCTCGTCCGTGTCTTGGACGCTGTAGGAAACGTTATCGATGAAGGCGTACTGCTACCTTGGGCGGCGCCTAACTCCAGCACTGGCCTCGATTTAATAGAATTTATCGGACACGGTAGCCATGCCGGCCTTGACCTCGTCCTGCAACGATTCATCGAACTTGGTGCCCGACCCGCAAAACCCGGTGAATTCACTCGTCGAGCATTCATCCAGGGCAAAATATCCCTCGACCAAGCCGAATCCATATCCTCTTTTATCGATGCCAAGACTGGCGCTGCTGCGCGAGCGTCACTACGAGTAATGCTGGGCGGATTGAAATCAGAGCTGCAATCCATACAACATATCCTGGAAGACAACCTCGCACTCGTAGAACTTGAACTAGATTTCACTGAAGAAGAGCTGCATGTCTTTGACAGGACTAGCTTTATAGATATCGTGTCTGGGATTCAGAAGCAGGTATCTCAACTGATTCGACATGCGAATGCCAGTCGCTTCCTGCGAGAAGGCATACACATTGTCATCGCGGGCGAAGCAAACACCGGAAAATCTACCCTCTTCAACCAATGGCTGGGACAGGATCGGGCGATTGTAAACGAAATGCCCGGCACAACCCGTGACTACCTGGATGCTGCACTTGAATGGGAAGGGATTCCAGTACGTCTGGTCGACACTGCCGGTTTGCGTAAATCAGCGGAAACCATTGAGATTGAAGGAATTCAACGCTCACAGTATTTGATTGAGCAGGCTGATGTTCTGGTCTGGCTGATCGCCCCTCCAAACTTTGCACTGCCTGATGAAGCATTACTCACTGATGAACGTTTGATCCTTGTTCGCAATAAAGCTGATCTTGATTCCGCCACGCCTGCGTATAACGAGGTTGATATTCCGATTGAAGTATCCGCATCAACTGGTAAAGGTGTTGATAAGCTCCGCGATCATATTCTAGCCAACATCCTTCATGGTGCCAGCCTGGAAAACAGTTTAGGGCTTGAACGAAGACATGGGCGTCATCTTAACTCCCTTCAGAACACACTCATCCAAGCATCCGAGCTGGCAACCGATGGTGCGAGCGAGGAGCTTATAGCCATTGAGCTGCGACGATGCCTAAGCGAAATTTCCAGCATAACTGGTGAAGCTGCTGGAGAAGACCTGTTGCATCGTATATTCAGCAGGTTCTGCATCGGGAAATGAGGTCTGCAATGCGAACCAGGATCCTCTGAAACCCTCTGGCGATGCGGGATGACTAGTTCTTGTTCCACGTGAAACACAGGTTTTATGCGTGTTCCATGGCCATCAACAAGAGATAGCGAATTCGACGAATTGTGAGCTGTGAGCAAAAGATAAACGAACTTCAATTACCACGGACTTCAGTCCGTGGAAAAGAAATCCCGGCACACGGAGGTGCCGGGCTACATAGCGATTATACTTCGGGTAATCCACGACATGAATGTCGTGGGCATGACACGACCCCAACTGAAATATTTGTATGACTAATTGCAGGTACATTGCTGTATGATTGATGTTGTGGTGATCGGAGGGGGACACGCCGGGGTGGAAGCTGCCGCCGCGGCCTCACGTATTGGCGCGAGCGTTGCGCTGGTGACACGGGAACGCTCTGCCCTCGCGCGCCTGTCCTGTAACCCCGCTGTGGGAGGTACAGCAAAAGGTCAGCTGGTCAAGGAAATCGATGCCCTTGGCGGACTTATGGCGGTTGCCACTGATCTCTCAGCCATTCAATATCGGATGCTGAATCGCTCGAAAGGACCGGCCGTATGGTCCCCACGCGCTCAAACCGACCGAGCTCTCTATTCACAAGTCATGGATCAACTGGTCCAGGATCGCTATCCTGATATACAAATCATTGAGGACGAGGCCGTAGGGTTTGATGTGCGCGGCGAAACACTGCACGGCGTCATTCTATCGAAGCACGGACTTCTCAAATGCAGGACGGCTATCCTCTGTGCTGGTACGTTCTTACACGGATTAACTCACTGCGGAGCTGACCAGCAGGAATCCGGACGATTTGGCGAACCACCGGCCAACTTGATCTCCGAGGATCTGCGTCGGCTGGGATTCCCGTTGCTGAGGTTCAAGACTGGCACTCCGCCACGTGTGTATAGTGACAGCATTGACCTGAGTATTATGCAGCGTCAGGATAGTGAGGAGGAACCTTGGTTCTTCAGCCATGAGACTACAGCGCGTCACAACCAGCAACTGCCCTGCTACCGAGCCCACACTGTCGCCCGCGCGCACGATCTGATTCGCGATCGAATCGACGAGTCCCCGATGTACAACGGGACCATCACCTCAATCGGCCCGCGATACTGCCCGTCCATCGAAGACAAGGTGATGCGCTTTCCAGATAGAGAAGGCCACCCCCTGATCTTCGAGCCAGAAGGGTTGAATGACCCACTTATGTATGTGAATGGCTTTTCAAGCTCTATGCCTGAACATGTACAGCTAGACTCTCTCCGCATGGTGCCGGGTTGTGAGTACATACGCTTTGCCCAACCAGGATATGCGGTGGAATATGACGTAATTCCAGCACATCAGATTCGAGCCACTCTCGCAACTCGCAATATTCCCAATCTGTATCTCGCCGGACAGATCAATGGCACTTCTGGCTATGAAGAAGCGGCTATCCAGGGTTTGATGGCCGGTGCGAACGCTGCGTTGTCGATCCAAAAACGGGAGCCAATGATCCTGCACCGTGATGAAGCCTACGGCGGGGTGCTGATTGATGACCTGGTGACAACTCATCCGACCGAACCGTACCGAATGTTCACCAGTCGCGCTGAATTCCGGCTGCTTCTACGTCAGGACAACGCCGAAGAGCGTTTGCATGAGAAAGCGTATCATAACGGTCTGATCACCACCAAACGATTCCAGTTCATCCAGGATCGAGTCAATGAAAAGCGTTCATGGGTTGATCTGTTGACTACTAGCCGTATTCGACGTGGGAGTGTCCTCCCGGACGATGCTAAGCCAGATCTGGTTGAACCTGCGGCACAGCTGATGCATCGCCAGGAAACCCGTATAGAAGCAATCATTCACGAAGTGAGTGGCGATTCTGATCCTCTGCCAAGCGATGATGTAATGTCAGCCGTCGAGATTGAATTGCGCTACTCCGGCTATCTCAACCGGGAAAGACGCCAAGTGGAGAAGCTGAGAGCTCAGGAGGAGAAACAAATTCCAGACGATTTTGAATATGAACCCATCGTCGCAATGTCGGCTGAGGGAAGAGAGAAGCTGATATTGCACCGTCCGGCAACAATAGGACAAGCATCACGTATTTGCGGGGTTACGCCTGCCGACCTGGCGCTGGTAGTGTTGTATATGCGTGAAAGGTATCGCGCGGGCTCCCCCGCCAGAAGTGCCAATTGAACCCTCGCTGAATATCTATCCTTGGAATTCAATGAAATTCGATGTAGCTTCCGAGCTTACAATTCGCTATACGTTGACAAGCCTGCCACCTGGTATGAATGACGACCGGTACAAAAAGAAGCCTCAACCAAGTCGCCATGGATCCGCATCTGGACGCCCAGACCGCACATCCGATGATCGACGTCCTTCTGCTGATCACTCGCGAGCTGCACCCAAACGAATGCGCCGCCGGAAAAAGGTTGATCTCCCCATTCGTGGCCTTCGACCCAAATCACCTGCATGGATCGGACATCTCGATCATCCGTTTCTCGTTGATAAACAACGTGTTGATGAGCTCGTAGAGCGGCTGGGATTTCAACCCGACACTGACCTGCTACATAAACACCTCGAGCTGGCCAAAACGATTAACGAGGATGTCAACCTGGTCAGTCGGGCAAATGTGGACGCCGTCCTGCTCCAATCCCTCTGGGAGAGCCTGATTCCGATGGGGAACGAGGACTGGCGACGGGGTCCGAGATTGCTCGACCTCGGTACCGGCGGTGGTTTTCCAGGAATTCCGCTCGCGCTGACATTGGCCGATGCAGAAATGACGCTTCTCGATTCCCGCCGTGCGAAAACTCTGTCTCTTGAGCGAATGGTCGATGAACTGCAGATGAAGAACGTAGAGGTCGTCCATGATCGAGCGGAAACGCATGCCGATCGCATTGAAACTCGATACGATTCGATACTAGTGCGCGCTGTGAGCGTTCTGCCTGAAGTGGCAGAGTGGTGTGAGTCGCTTCTCCGTCCGGGAGGCACCTTGTTGTCCTGGAAAGGCCCTGAAGGGGAGCGTGAAGCGAAGTCATTGGACGAAGAAAAGTGGACCCTGCTGTTCGCGCTGCCAGTTCTTCCCCATCGCTATGTGCTAGTGCTGGAATACAAGGGTGATGGTGGTGATAAGGAGCCGGTTATTCTAGATAATAACGATTCTGATATTAGTTAATCGTGTTGTTTTTATTTATGTTAAAGAGCTGATTGCTCAGATATTCCTCACTTTAGTTGATAGGAAAACGGGGAGCAAATGCTTCCCGTTTTTCTATATTTCACCGTTCTGCTCAGCATTATTCACTCGTAAGTAACCCACACCTCGATCATGAATTCACGTGTCATAAGCCCGATTGGAAACTGCTCTTGCAGCGATTCCCAATGAGGATTCTCGTCATCAACATAGCGTGTTGAATAACTCTGTAGCGGGTACTCATACTTGTCAACGATCGAAACTCCCAGGGCAAATTGGGTGGTATCACTCGCCGCCCCGGTGTTCACCGAAACGTGGAATAACGTTCCCGCATCAATTGGATCGAGATCGGTAAAGGTTGCAGAAAACCAACCCGTGGTATCCGATGTGTCCAGTCCGGCAACATTCAACACAGTCTGGCCTAAAATCGCTGTTTCGATGGGAAATACACCATTGGACTCATGCACAGTGATAATCAGTGTTGTGTCATAGTTTACCGTTGAGATAGCATCGGTGCTCAGATAGAGGCGCACCGAATCGATACTACAATCTCGCAAAGGCCGGAAACGTGTGCTATACATACGATCCAGGATAATAGTCTCATCCCCCGGATCGCGATTCGGGAAAGTGTAGAATCCCAGACTGTCCGGCTCCCAGACACGCAACACGGTTGGTCCGGCAGGAATCTGACGGTCCGAATAAATAAAAATTGGAGGTGTGTCTGAATGGTTCTGATCCAGGTCGAACGCGCGCGCCATTACCGTATGCGGCCCAGTCTCAACGCCCAAGTCCAACAGGTTAAAAGTCCAGACATACTGATTATCCAGCGCATCCAGCCCCGAAACTTCCGCGTAAGTCGTATCATCAACCTGATCTGATCCGTCAAGGAAGAAAACGACACGATCCACCGCAATGTTATCGACCGCTCCCGCGACGACCTGCAACGTCTCACGAGCTGTGTCGCCGGCCGCCGGAGATAACAATGCCACCGCAGGCGGCGACGAATCCGGACTGGTTCCGTCCAAACCGGCTGGACCGTCTTCCCCGTTACAAGCGACAAGCCCCACCGTCAGCAGTGCAGCTAGAAAGAGACGCTGGATCGAACCAGAGCTCTGTAAAATGTCCTTTGTCCACCGAAACATGTTCAAACCACCTTCGCTCATGTGGATTAACTATCCCTATCTTGCGCCAACATCACTCCGCCACAGCTCGCCCTTGTTAGAAATCAGGGCAGTAGTCCCGCCAGAATAACGAACCAGAGCACGAATATGGAAATCATACTTGTTGCCATTCCAATTGTTTTGAATCGTATTCCACTGTACCGGATCTACTTCCATTTCACTGCTCCGATGATCTGCCGGATTCGGCAAAGAATCATCAAAGGATACAATGATTGGAGTCGCTCGGAAATTCGCCGCGTAATCATCGTACAAATCGTGCGGAACCGAGAAACCGATGTGGAAATCTTCGCTGAAAGAAAGACCCCAATCCTCAACATCGAAGATATTCCATTCGCCCTGATCTCCATAAAGTAAATCACCCTCAGCAATGTATGTGCTGTCTAATGCAGGTGTTTGCGGAAGACCACTTCCATTTTCGCGAGTGTTCCAGGCGAAGATCAGGATGTCGGTTCCCCCGTTCAACAACTCTCCCGTGAGGGAAAACCTGCTGACTGAAGGAGTGCGGAATTCAAAGTGAGCTTCCAGCAATTCGCACGGTTCATCCGGCGTGAAACGAACATTCCAATACCTGTCCCCATATTGGTCAGGCATGGTTAACGAACCCTCTTCATCGCCGTCATAATCCACCAAAGTCCATTCCTCAGGGACTGGCAAATAGTGCTTTAACAGGGTTGGGGTGTCGGCGGTGTTATCTGAGGTATCAAACGCTCGAACCATAATAGGAAAAATGCCAAAGCTGTGACCGGTGGAATCAATGTTCCAGGTCCAGGAATATGGCGGGATTGAATCAATGGCAGTCGTATCACCCATCTCACTGCTGCCATCGAAAAAGAACTCGACGTATGCCACATCACGGTTATCGCTAGCTGTAACGCTCACATCGAAGATCGAACTCAAGGTGGTATCTGACCGACTTGGATCGAGGAATGATACTGTGGGAGGCTCAGCGTCAAGATCACCGACACCTTCCCCCACCGGCCCCTGAGGGCCTTCACACCCGTACCACATAAGGGATGTAAGCAACAACACCGTCATGGCTATTACTATGCGGAACAATCTCATACCCCCACGATGCTTCTCACTTATCTCTATGTTTGTATATGCGAGTACGTCGCTCTGAGGACGCTCTATCTCTGTATCTCCATATGTGGCCTCGCGGATGCTGTTCTTCTCATTGCCGCTCACTGGACCGTCTCCTCAGGCAAATACTCAATCACCGCTTCAATATTCAAGTGCTGGATGTACTTTTGAAGGTGACGCGTTGACATCGGAATCCAACCCGCACCCTCTGGCGGACTCTCATACCAATAGACCGTCTCCTCGGCGGCAACCTCAGAGGTATCAGCCTCCAGCAAACTTCCCAGGGTCAATCCTGTGTCCATGCTGTCCGGTTCAAGAACCTCAGGACGTATGGCTATAAAGAAACCCTGCTCCGTCTCAAAGGTTCGCTTATCCTCGCTCATATCTGCTAGATCAATAGATAGCCAACGATCATATCCCAAAGGCTCAGGATGTACCAACGTCGAATCCAGAGGCTCGCCAGGATGAAGGCTGTCATCCTCCGCAACAGCATGGATGGTCACCCAGAAATCAGCCAGATTTTCATACGAATCCACTCGTTGTACAGGTAGCAGTCTTATTTCTTTAAGTAAACAGCGTTCATAGGTGAGGAAACGAGTCGCCACCTGAGTCGCGTAAATAGTGTCTGTCTCCTGTATAATACGCCCGGGCACATTGACTGAACTCGTAGTGCCTGGCCCGTTTGTATCCACCAGGGTATCAATCCCCACCAGCTCTCGACGGGTGATGAGTCTCAATGCAGATAGGCTAGAATTGCCAAGCATATCAACAGCCTCTGCGGTAATGGTCACCTGTCCGTAGGCTGTTCCCGCAACCTCAAAATCCCATTCATAAATAAATGGTGATTGAGTTACTATTGCAGAATCCTCGCCCATTTGGGTTGTGCCGTTGACATAGAATCGAACTCTCTCTATGGCGTTTTCATCCTCTGGGGCTCTCGGTGAAACCACTGCCTCCAGCATCATTTTGCTGCCTGCAATCAGTTCGCCGGGCAAGGGTCGGACTATTTCCAGCTGTGGAGCGGTTATGTCCTGATCCGGCGAATCTTCTCCGTCAGGACCGGCGGCGCCATCGCAACCAGCGAGTAACAAGAAGGTTGCTAGTATGAGTATGAATGAATATGCGGATGTCCGTATCACGTCCACCTTCTCAGAGCTAACGAATTGACTTCAATTCCCGAACTGCAGAGCCCAAACCCAGCAACAGCGCACGTTGAACCAATGCCGGGCCGGCAATCACACCCTCGATCAGATCATTGGTGCTGAAAGCCGCCCAGGCGGTACGATCCAAGTCGCCTTCAAGCAACACCCGCATGCCAAGCCGATCTGCCCCGATTGAGGCAGATTCCAACGCGTCCATGAATTGAACCGCTTCATCTGTACCCCGCAACTTGACTAACTGGGAAACAGGAAGAAGTACCGCGTTCGCTTCAACCTGCCGTGCGGCCTTGACCAGGGTAAGGTTTGCATCCACATGCAGGGCATAATCTATCCCAGAGGTTCTCAGAGCCTGACACATATCGCGTAAAGCAGACCCAACTAACTCATCGGATGTTAACGTTGAAGTAGCACCGGTCAGCACTACCATATCGGGGCGCAGCTGGTCCAAGATATCCAATGATTCCGATCCTGCTGTACACTCGACAATCACCGGACCATCAAAGACATCCATGGCCAGTTGTGCGGATTTCAACCAAGCGTTCGCGTCTTTATCAGGTAGTTGCAGAGAAATACTATCTATGTCAGACAGAGAGGCAACTGTGGCATATCGCGAGAGTTCGGCCTGAGAGGGAGTGTGTTCGCCTTGCAGCAGAGTGTTTATCCGAACAGCCACACGCATCATCGCTCTCCTCTCACTGCCATTGGGATCTTCGCAGGTAAGGTATCCCTGAGACGCACGAATTCTATCCCTTGTTCCATCAGGCGAGGTATTTCCTCTTGAAGTACACTGAGTGTAGTCGCACGCGGATGCCCGATTATTATCACTGGTCTATCCCGATTTATGGCGAGACGTTCGGCGTCACCTAACCTTGCCCGCAGAGAATCCGATTCCGGATGATGATCGAGAAACAGATCGCGTTTGAACGCCTGCACGCCCTGATCTATCGCCTGCTGATAAAGTACAGACCCCGGATGGGTTATGCTATCGAGAATAATCCATCCGCGATGCGAGCACCACAGCGCAAGGTTGCGCATTAATTCGGTGTCCTGGGTGGCAGCAGATCCCTGGTGGTTGCTAAGCCCGATCGCATGGGGAACCTGTTCGACGACGCTCATGAACTCCTGAAATTCCGTCAGTCCCATACTCCCGCTCAGGACAACCGGTTCGGTGTCCTCCCGCTCCCCGACTGCTTCCATTGGAACATGTACCAGGATTTCATGCCCCCGTTCCTCAGCAATTTCAGCTATGGCAGATGTTGCGGCAAGACCGGGGATAATTCCAACCGTCAACGGTATTGGCAGATCCATCAACCCCAAAACCGTCACCGAGCTGGATGAATAGCCGAGATCATCAATAACCAACGCGATCCTGCCTAGAACCGTCGCTTCGATATCATTTGAACTGGTCGGCGGAGGAGAAAGACCATCCATCATGGTTGAATCATCACCGACGGAACTTGCAGGCTCGTCATAATTCTGCGGGTATGTGACGTTTTCAATGAGAGTGAGACTGGATTCATTATCAGAAATATCCTGCCGGACAAAGCTCAGCAGAAGCAATACTATTAATCCGGCGGTGATCAGACTGTTCAGACCGAGTAGCAATTTCACCCGTTTGATAATTGGTTCATGCTGATTCAATAGTCATCTCGCCATTGAACGATGCGGAATCGGCTGTCATTTCCGGCGCGCAGCTGAAACCTTGCAAATCCGGCTATCGGAGAGAAATCACCGGCTGTCAGAGTGAAATTGATCGTGAATTCGATCGTGGTGTCTGGTTGAGAAAAGGTGTCAATACTCGCCGGAAAAGGGCCCCAGCGCAGGTCCAGCTGATCAAATGAACGCAATATCGCACCTGTTGCTCGCAACTCGGTGTCACGGAACCACTGATCGTACCGCTCCTCATTTGCGTCGAAGAATTGGAACACAAACTCCTCAGCGATCAAATCGGCGTAACGTATGCTATCGCGCATCATATATGCGGTCTGGAAATTACGCAACATGCCGCCAGCGCTCAATTGCGAATCCCACAGATCCCCAGCTACACCGCCTTCCTCCGGGGCAAACGGATTCAAGCACGCTGACAGTCCAACGAGCAAAACAAGGGAGCTTATGAAAAACACTGCGTTGCGCATGATAATCCTGAGTCCTGAGTCCTGAGTCCTGAGCCCTCCAACCTACAGCCTTGCCCGGGGAAATCGCAACCATGTGCCGTTGACACAACCTCAAACAGGTCGTCTAGAGAGCCAGTGAAAACGCCTACTTCTTACGACTGCGTAAAATCCGATCAAGCAGCAGTCCATAAATCAAAAACATAACTGCAGCCAAAACAAGGGTTAACATACGGATCGGAATCAACTCTGAATCCTGCGACGAACCCGGGGTTAGCCACAGTAACGCCAACTGAGGATCTATTGATGAGGCCGATTCTGTCGATTGCGACGGCTTCAGCAGAAGAATAGACAACACGAACAATACCGTCGCTGACAATATCCCTCTTCCACGCTCTATTCCCCAATCCGCGAGGAAATGCGCAAAAAGTCCACCTATCGCACCGAGAACCCCGCCGAGTACTGTCACCAGAATGACGCCTGTCGCACTGAGATTCGTCGGGTACGATAAGGCCGAAGCCAGACCAGCCATGATAAACCGTCCCGCCAAACCAAGCACCAGCATTCCGGCCAGCCCACCAACACCGATCCATTTCAATGACTTGCGAGGAGATGATTTCTTTGCCATGTCCTGCTCCTGTCCAGCCTAAACGGTCGTCTCGACACCTTCGTCATCCATGGGCAACTCCCGCCAGCCTATTATCACCGATGGAAGTGTTTGCGCCATATAAATCAACCCAATCGCCAACACCGATGCAATCGGTTTCGCCCAGCCGAGGTACGACATGAGCAACTCATCATGGCTCAAAATAATCAGATACATCGCCGCCAGCAGAACTATGGACATCACACGATAAGCAATGGCAAGCGCGTTATAAGTTAGCTCCACTTCGCGCTCATCCAACTCGTGGGACTTTTTGCGCGTCAGAGACCACAAATGAGTCCGCCCGAAAGCACGTTCTATCGATATCGCCATCAGTGTGGTCAGTACAAGTAGCACGCCGACACGTAACCACCAGTTCTCCAACATCCTGAGAACAAGTGGCATTGCAACCAACACAGCGCAGGTTGAATAATTAATCAGTATCCACATCCGCGTGCGACTGCGTGAAGATTCGCGGGTCATCCTTCCTCCCTTCGCCGCGCATGCAATTCCTCGCTGAGCGGCTTCAACGGCTTGGTTGAGAATATGAACTCAACGCTCAAGCCAAAGTATTCACTGATCTTGAACGCCAGATCCAGGCTGGGGTTGTATTCCCCACGTTCGAGATAACCCACTGTCTGGTAGTTCACTCCAATCGCCGCCGCTAAATCTTTACGTGAGATGCCACGTTCGCTGCGCAGCACTGCGATTCGGTTGTACAATCGTCGTGTTTCCATGAGGGTAAGTATACGATACTCTGTTGTAGTTATACAACAGCTCGTGGAGCACATACAACAGTTATCGAGTTACCCTTAGGGAATCAAACGTTGTCGGTAGCTATAAATGTAATGCCTTCAACCCAAATATGGAGTCACATTACTTGTCGAAGTAGCGAGGAATGAGATCAACCCTGTGAACCGTTTTCAACGAATTCACAGGGGCATTTTACACTCATCACATATCAGTCAGCTTGAACAAGCACGACTTGAAGGCCGTGAGAATGAGAAGCTAAATGCTCGTTGGGAATGCTTGAAAACCGCTGTGTTCATGTGCTGGTGAGAGTTACAGAGATTGTTCCACGAGAAACAGAACGGATGCAATCATGATTGCACCCGTCGATCCATCACGCATCAATCACGGATGGATTCTCCCACACCCGCAATAACTTCGTCGTTCCAAATCTTATCCAACCAACAACGTCAGATCCCTGGCTTCGCTCAGGATGACTTCCTCCTCAACACCGAGATCCTTCGCTTCGCTCAGGATGACTGCCTAAACAGGATGACTTCTTGACCGCTCATAGACTCATGGCTCATCGGTCACTTCAGAAGCGTAACCTTTCGCACGATTGTCTGATTATCTCCTGTGGTCGCCTGCACAAAATAAACACCTGTCGCCAGACCTTCTCCATTAAAATGAAGGTTGTGTGAACCGGCGGGCCTATAACCTTGCGTGAGGACGGCCACTTCACGTCCATCCAGGCCGAACACCGTCACCGATAAATCTGATGCTTCCGGCAAATCGACCGTCACTGTTGCGGACGCGTTAAAAGGGTTTGGCCAGACTGGGTGAAGACTGAATTGATCGGGCATGATGACCGAACAAGACTCTTCTTCACTCACATCTGCTGATTCCCACTCTCCAGCTTCCCAACCATTGATTATCTCACCATCTGGCCCCAATGATACTGTCTTGGTAAATGGAAATGAGTCGAATGTCGCAATGTAGGTTGGATAATTGCCGATGTAGGCATTCATGGTGTAATCCCCCGATGGAGCGAAGGCGGGGATGTTCTGAGTGAAATTTGAATAGTAGGTGGTACCCGGTGGAATAGTAGTTGGAGCATTCATCAACGGACCGTACGCTTCACCATTCGGCAGGATCACATCTGTCCATGCCTGTCCAGAAACAGGGATCGGAAATGTACTGACAATCCGGGCGTCGGCGGTGATAGTTCCACCAGAAGCTGGCACGGTGGTAATCAGCGGGTAAAGCGTTAGTTGAACATATGGGGCTACGTTACCCACATTGACTTCCAAATCGTCAATGGTGACACCGGGACGGTTGATAGACGAATCAGTGATGTGTCGAAACGCAAACCAAACAGTCTGACCAACATATTCATCGAGTGGGAAGCGTCGTTGTACCCACATACGTTCGTCCTGACCCCAGTTGCAGAATATCGGCTCGCCGCTGGGATTCCAGAACCCATCAGGATCGCTGTATCCATCTTCAGGATAGATAAGCGTCCAGAAAGCGCCCGCAGTTGTGGAGATGTGGACATTGTAGCCATCCTCAGACTGATCATAGTCATGCCATTGGTAGTAACGCAGTGATTGGTTGTTCTCAACCACAATACCGAATTCCGATACCAACCAATCATCCTGGTCGACACCATAATTAGCGTCCAGATCTGTACTCCAGGCATTTGAACCCGAGTGAGCGCCGTCTGGTGAATAGATCGGGGTACCAAATTCCCATTCACCCTCTGCAGAGAACACTTGTGTTCCAGATTCGAAATCGGTGGAAAATCCACCAGAGATTGGGGTCGGGCTCAGAGCCAGGCTGGAGTATAGAGAATTGTCGCCCGTTGAGAGAGTTGAGGTAGCACGTACTGCGTCATAACCGTTCTTCCAAACGATATAGGGGTAAGTCCCAGGGTATACACCTTCGATGGTGTAGTGACCAGTTTCATCAGAAGTCGTCTGACCGCAGCCAACACGAACATTGGCGTTCGCAACCCTACCACCACCGTTTTGATAGATAATTCCGCTGAGAGTCGCTGAAGGTTCTGGCGGAAGAAAGTCTATAGCAAGTAAATTGTAGGGATACTCGCCCGTACCGTCGTTGAAGATGTAGGTCAATCCGTCGGTACCATCGTGGTTCTGAATACCGATGCTGCAGCTTGTGCGGTCAAATCCGGCATCAATATTCTGGTATTGAATGCGGATCCTTCCATCATCGGAAAATAGAACCTGCATTGTGATCCTGTCCTGCGAGGGACTGGGAGGGTGCTCACTATAACCCTCGAAGGTGACCACACAGACCTCGTGACTGCCGAGAACGATCGTCTCATAATACACGTTTCCATATTCACCATTGTACGGATCCAGATCATCCCAGAATAGCGCGATCATCGCATCAAGTTCAGAATATGGCAGCGGATGGTTTGTCAATCCTACCCGAACCGGACTGAACGAAATACAACCGTTCGATTGTATCCAGAAAAACTCTTCACCATGTCCGTAAAAGGGAAACAGAAAACCTATGGGATAGGGGCCAGTACGATCATCATCGCCGAGTCCATCAGAGGTTGCGATCTCAGTACCTGAAGCTGAAATATCAACCCAGCCGTAGCTTGGACCTCCCGCTTCCTCACTGTCAATGAAAGTGTTGCCGAAGATATCCGGTCCACCAATGCTTCGCTCCCAAAGAATGGAAGGGCTATTGTCTTCCTCAATGTCCTTGACGAGTTGTGTTGCATCTGCCAGAACAGGAGCAAATCCAATCAAACTCAAAACCATAATCAAAATGAAAACATGCTTCATGAAGTTTACCCCAGCTCTCTTAGGAATGTCCTCTCAAGCGTACTGATGTTGAATCTTCGCAAGAAGCGTGAATATTCTTGAAAATTCTCCGAAACGCTACGTGACTGACTCACAGTTGAATAAATTGCCAGGTGATAAAGCTAGAAAACCGATCGATAGGAAGGCAAGGGAATGTAACAAGTAAATCAATGCAATGTGGTCGTCTATTCCTTTCATACTCATCACGTTACGCTGTCAATCCCTCCGGGAGACCTCAGTACCCCTCCAATTCCCACTGCAGAATATCCTAAAAAACAAGAGCCCCGTCAAAGACGAGGCTCATGATGTTTATTAACTACTGCGATGAATCATTTCAACAAAGTCACCTTGCGAACGACACTCTGATTATTGCCCACCGTCGCCTGCAAGAAATAGATACCTGAAGCCAGGCCTTCTCCGTCAAAGTGCAGGTTGTGAGTGCCTGCTGGCATATGACCTTGCGCCAACACAGCCACCTCACGCCCATCCAGGCTGAAAACACGTACCAACAATTCAGATGCTTCCGGCAGATCAATCGTCACCGTCGCCGAAGCGTTGAATGGATTCGGCCAAACGGGGTGCAATGTGAATTGGTCTGGCGTAACGGCAGAGCTGACGACATCTGCATCCTGACCCGCAATCTCCCACTCCCCGGCTTCCCAATCGGACGTTATCTCACCATCTGGCCCCGGAACAATGGTCTTGACAAACGGGAATGAATCGGATGTCGCCACGAAGTTTGGATATTGCCCCAGATAAGCATTAAATGTGTAGTTCCCCGACGGTGCGTAGGCAGGAATGTTCTGAACCAAGTTGCCGAAGAACATCGTTCCCGGTGCAACAGTGATCGGGATATTGATGAGCGGGCCATACTGGTTGCCGTTGGGCAGAATGAGATCCGTCCACGCCCGCCCAGTCACTGCTACCGGGTAAGTGCTCACAATCTGCGCATCGTACATGATGATACCACCAGCAGAAGGCACACTTGTAATCAGCGGGAACAAGGTCAGAGTTACAGTTGGAGCTACTCCGCCCGAACCGTAATCAAAGTCGTCAATTGTTACCCCTGAGTATGTGACGGAAGGATCAGAAGTGTGACGATACGCGAACCGGACTGTGTGTCCAGCGTAATCATCTAGTTGGAATTCAACTTCCACCCACGTCCGCTCATGCGAGCCCCAGTTAT